>CAVKEL010000102.1:0-2951 GCA_963655445.1 Acutalibacteraceae bacterium
CTCTTGAGCTGGATAAGTATCTAAAAGGAAAACTTGTTGATAATAAAATGCATTACATCATTCTTGATGAGATTCAAAAAGTGAAATCCATAAAAAATCCATATCTCGATGATGAGAATGAGAAAATCGGCTTTGCAGACGTCCTTTTGAGTTTGATGAAGAAACCGAATATTGACCTCTATGTGACCGGATCTAATTCTGTCATGCTTTCCAGTGATATCCTTACTGAGTTCAGAGGCAGAGGGGATGAGATTCATGTTTATCCGTTGTCATTCAAGGAAGTTTATGACTCTATGGAAGACAAGAAAAACACATGGAGGTTATATTCCACTTATGGCGGTATGCCTGATGTCGTTCTATTTGATGACCATGCTGAGAAACAGCAGTATCTAAAGACTCTTTTCAATAAGGTTTATCTGACTGATATTCAGGATAGGTATAACTTGAGGAATGATGAAACTATACTCTCGGATTTACTTTCTTGCATTGCCTCGGCCATTGGCTCTCTTACCAATCCTGCTAAACTTGCCAACACTTTCCAAAGCAAAGACAAGGTCAATGTCGCACCAAAAACCATTGCAAGATATTTGGAGATTTTTGAGAACGCTTATTTAATCGAGGAAGCTCAAAGATACAATATCAAGGGGAAAAACTATATCGGCTCTCCTTTGAAATACTACTTCACCGATATTGGTATCAGAAACGCAATGCTGAACTTCCGCCAAAACGAAGAGACCCACATTATGGAGAACATCATCTACAACGAACTTGTTATGAGAGGTTACAGTGTAGATGTTGGCGTGGTTGAATACGCTTCAAGGGATAAAAACGGAAATGTGGTAAAGACTAATCTTGAAGTTGACTTCATTGTGAATAACGGAGGCGAGAGATGTTACATTCAGTCTGCCTTTGCAATTCCTGATGAGGAAAAGAGAAAGCAAGAGACATTTGTTTACTCTAGGATTCCGGATTCTTTCAAGAAAATCGTCATAGTCAAAGACGACATCGAGCCTTGGTATGATGAAAACGGCGTTTACTATATCGGCTTACAGGATTTCCTTTTAAATAAAGAGCAGTTAAATTAACTACAAGCATAAGGGCAGTGGTTTTAAAAAAATACTCAGCTCCTATGAATATATTTCATTCAATTTATCAATTAAGTTGTATTTCATTCTATACATTTATAAAAAAATCTATTAATTTTCTTAATAATCAGGTTCTTATCCTGTTAATCACTTTTTGCTTTATTTTCTATACAGAATCGAACCCTCTATTATACTAAAAATGCTCTAAAAATCTATTTTCTAATAAAAAAGCCTGACACGTTAATCGTATCAAGCATCGTGACATATCTTGGCGGGGGTAGAAAGAATCGAACTCTCATCAGCGGTTTTGGAGACCGTTGCTCTGCCATTAAACTATACCCCCATACTTTTTGGACGCTCTAATATTATAAAGACAATTCGCTTTATTAACAACCTAAATTTGAATTAAAAACCCTTATAACAAACATAAAACTAAAAATTTCAAGAATAAACTTCAATTGTTCATCCTTGAAATTTTATACATCACGACAAATTAATTTAAAGATTTTAAAACTTTACTAACTAAACCCATATCCACTTTACCAGCGTAATTCATCTTAAAATGTTTCATAACGCTAGGAATTGATTTATCTTCTAGACCAACAATAATTTCTTTAATTTCTTCTTCGCTCATCATTTTAGGAAGATAACCTTTAATAGCCTCCATTTGGGCTGTTAAATTGCTAACTTCTTCTGGTCTATTAGCAGATTCATAACCACTTCTTTCATCTTCTAATTCTTTTAAAGTTTTATTAATAATTGAAACAAGTTCTGGATCACCAATTTCTTTTCCTTTAGCTTTTGCTTCATATCCTGCTACCATAAATTTATTAATAACAACTTCTAAAACTGCTCTTTTATTTGTATCATGATTTTTAAGAGCTAACATGTTTTCTTTCTTTAAAGTATCAATTAACATAAAAAACCTCCGATTCCTATTAATTATATAATAATCGGAGGTTAAAGTTTATTTAATAGATTAAATTATTAATAATTTTTGCTTTCGACTTCAAAATAACTTTGAGGATGTTTGCAAGTTGGGCAAACATCAGGAGCAGATTTACCAACATAGATATATCCGCAATTTCTGCATTTCCAAATAGTAATATCGGTATCTTTTGTGAAAACTTTCATTAATTCAACATTTTCAGCAAGTTTAAGATATCTTTCTTCATGATGTTTTTCAACTTCACCAACTAATCTAAATCTAGCAGCTAATTCTTTGAAACCTTCTTTTTCAGCGGTTTCAGCAAATTGTTTATACATATCAGTCCATTCATAATTTTCGCCAGCTGCAGCTGCTTTCAAATTTTCTTTAGTATCTCCAAGTTCACCAAGTTCTTTAAACCAAAGTTCAGCGTGTTCCTTTTCATTAGCAGCTGTTTCTAAAAAGATAGCACTAATTTGTTCATATCCTTCTTTTTTTGCAACACTAGCAAAATAAGTATACTTATTTCTTGCTTGGCTTTCTCCAGCAAATGCTGTCCATAAATTCTTCTCAGTTTGTGTTCCTTTATATTTGTTTTCCATAATTTATTTTCCTTCCTCGCTTTCTAAAACGACATCATCACCACTTGCTCCACATACAGGGCAAATTGGATTTTCTTCATCACTTTCAAATTCGATACCACAAAGTAAGCATTTGTACTTTTTCATTAATTTAATCCTCCTAAATTCAAGTACCATTAAGACCTTATTTTCCCCTATTTATTAAACAATCTTTACAAATTCCATAATAGGTAATGGATTTTGACTCAATAAGGTTACCATCTTTATCAATAAATGTTTTTTCATCACTTTTATTTTCAATATCATGTATTGATCCACATTCAGCACAAATAAAGTGATCATGCATTTTTTTAGATG
>CAVKEL010000103.1:0-9228 GCA_963655445.1 Acutalibacteraceae bacterium
AAGATTATGAGCAAATGTGATTTTTAATGCTGGTAATGCATCATTTTCAAAATAATCCCACTCAATTTTATTAGAATTATTTTTAATTAAATTAACATAATGAGATTCATAAGTTTCATTATTTTCTAATGCAAAAAGTTCATTATTTTCATTATTATTTTTTGCATATGTAACAAAAAAGTAGGCAAGATAGTCTGTATCATAAGATGCTTCAACAATTTTATATTTTTCTTTTAAACTTGAAATTGCTTCCTCTTCATTTGGATATGTCTTATCCCAATCTTCCTTAAAGGTGTAATAGCTATGCAAAACATTACTTAAAGCATATCTTTTATATATATCTATTTGAGTAAGTCTATTGTCATAATCCTTATTCCCATTTTCATCTTCATTAAAAATATATAAGTTAGTTTCATCAATTAATTCATAAATTTTAACTTGATATGAACGTAATCCACTAATTCTTTCTTTGTAAGAAGACGTATTTTTAACTATTTGATTAGTGGTTAAAAGAAGAATAAAAGTAACAACTACTAAAATTAATGAATCAAGTAATGATGCATATATTCTTCTAGAATTTTTAAGATATCCTTCTTTATAAAATTTGAGCTCATTTTCTTTCATATTTTTATTTTACTCTAAAAAATAACTTTAGTGGAAACTGTATCAAAAATATGAGCTCTTGATAAGTCTATAACAAACTTAATTTGTTCGTTAACATCAATAAGGCGTTTTGCTTGAATCTTAGCAATTAAATCTTTATTGTTGAAGTCAACATGGACAAAATATTCATGTCCTAAAAGTTCTGCAACATTTACTTTTCCATTGATAACTTCACTAGTTTTTTCTTGAGTAAAAACTCTACCTTCTTCATAAATATCTTCAGGTCTTATACCAAAGGTAACATCATAAACATCATCTTTTAAATACAATTCATATTTTGAAATTGCATTATTTAAGAAATTTAATCTTTCATTTGTTGAAGAAACGTGCTCAATTTGTTCTTTTAAGGTTTTAATTTCGTTTTCAACTTTTTCAGTTTTATTAGCTTTTTCAAGAACACTGATTTTTTCTAACAATTCATTTCTTTCTTTAAAATGTTCTAACAATTCTTTTGCTTCTTGTTTATATGAAATTAATTCACTTTCATAGAACTTTTTAACATTTGCTTTTTGTTCTTTTGTTAATTCAACTTTAAAACCATCATCAAAACAAATATTATTTTTCGTAACTTTAGTCTTAAATAAATTCATTGCTGGGCTACCAATAAAAGTTGCGACAAATAAATTTGCAGGATGGTTATAAATTTCAATTGGTGTGCCAATTTGTTGAATATAACCTTTTTTCATAACAACTATTCTTGTTGCCATTGTCATAGCTTCAGTTTGATCGTGTGTGACATAAATTGTTGTAGCATTTAATTGATTATGCAATTTAACGATTTCGCTTCTCATTTGAACACGAAGTTTAGCATCTAGATTAGATAAAGGTTCATCCATTAAGAAAACTTTTGCATTACGAACAATTGCACGACCTAATGCAACTCTTTGGCATTGACCACCAGAAAGCGCCTTTGGTTTTCTATCGAGATATTCGCTAATTTCTAATATATTAGCTGCATTTAATACTCTTTTTTCTATCTCTTCTTTGGTTAAATGTTTATCTTTATAAACATCAACTGGAGTAACTTTTAAGTATTCAATTTTATCGCTTAATTCTTTTAAGTCTTTATCTATTTGTTCTATTCTTTGAGGTTCATCTTTTTCACATTCTTTTTTGAATTCTAATAAATTCTTATATTCTTTAGATAATTCTTTTATTTGATGATTATCAATTGCTTTTAAAGGTTCCCCATTTTCATCTTTCATTAAGGTTGGAATTTTTCTTATTTTTAAACCAAAAGACATATTACCAGCAACTGTCATATGAGGATAAAGAGCGTAGCTTTGGAAAACCATGGCTATATCTCTATTTTTTGGTTCTAAATCATTTGCATATACTCCATCAATATATAAATCACCAGCAGTAATATCTTCTAAACCAGCAATCATTCTTAAAGTTGTAGATTTTCCACAACCAGAAGGGCCAACAAAAACAATAAATTCATGTTTTTTAATTTCTAAATTAAAATCATATACAGCTTGAACATGGTTGCCATAAATTTTATTAACATGTTGTAAAGAAATAAAAGAATCTTTTGGAGCAATTTTTCTTTCTTTACGATGTTTCTTTTCATAAGCATCCATTTCTTCATGGACTCTTTCTCTTTGGCTAGCAATTGCCTTATTTTTTAACTTTGCTTCTTTCTTCTCTTTCTTGATTCTTTCAAGTTCAAGCATTCTTTGATTTTTTTCCATATTAACGTCCCTCCTTATTAATTCCTTCTTTTAATCTAATAAAGTTCATTCATGAACATATTAATAATTTCATTTTTATTTACTTCTTTAACAAGTTTAATTCTTTTTAATGATTGATCATTAGATGCTATTGTAATTCCAATTACATCTCCTTTATCAATGATATCTAAGTGCTCTTCTTCAACTCTAAAAAGTTCTTCATTAGTTAAATATATAATTGCTGCTACATCAAATAATATAGGCACATATTTATATAAACTATTTGAATACCATTGTCTTACAATATTAGCTAAACACAATGACAAAGGTTTATTATCGTCTTTATAATCAAGAATCTTTTTAAAATTATCTTCGCCTAGACTTAAACAATTCGTTGCATCCCATGGAATATATACTAGATCAATTTTAGATTTTGCAACTATTTTGCAAGCTTCTGGATCTTGCGCAATATTCCATTCAACTTCATTATCATTATCAAACCTTCCGCCCATAATAATGATTTTATTAATTTTAGCCATTTCTTCAGGGTATTTTAAAATTGCATGAGCAATATTTGTTTGACCACCAATTGCAATAATAACTAAATCATTGCCATATTTATTTGCGCATTCTTTCATGAATTTTATTGCGTCAGATGGCTCATTTTCAACTTCCTTATCGCTAAAATAATTGATTTTACCAAAAATAGTTGAATTTGGTGTAATAGGTTCACTATATCCTTCAAAAACTGGAATATTTTTGTTTATTGCATTTAAAAGATTAACGACATTACTTGTCCTTTTTCGCGCTTCACGATAAACCGTAGAAAAACCAACAATATCGTAGTTTTTCTTTAATGCATAAGCTATCGCTAAAGCATCGTCAATATCATCACCAATATCAGTATCAATAAAAACTTTTAACTTTTTCATTCTACACTTATTCCTTTTGGAAGTTTTAATTCAGTTTCAATCTTTCCATCAATCAATTCATGTTTAATATAAATTTCGCCATAAACAGTTGGAATGATTCCCTCTACTTTTGTTAAACCACATAAATGAGGTTCAATTCTTATTTTTTTAAATCCAGGTTCGATAATTTCTACACCTAAAATATACCTATTAAATAAAGCAATAAAACCACTAGACCAACCATGGCATAAACTATGTCTTAAACCTACATAACAGAATTTGCCATAATCTGGGTGTATATATTTTTTATTTAATCCGGGTAAAGCTGTGATAGGTAATGGATCATCTTTTAGCCAATCCATATCAAAGTCTTCCCAGAAAGTCGTAGCTCCTAAATCAAGCATTGCTCCAAAATAATGTTTAATGCTTTCTAATATAAAATCTGTTTCTCCAAGCTTTGCTAATGCACTAAAAATAATACAACTCATAAATGCACTTATTCCGCATGAATCATTATTTTTAAGAGATTCCAAAGCTTCTTCTTTATCAATTCTATTAGCAATAACACCTAATGCTACAACTTGTTTAAAAGTAGATTTTTGGTAGTTATATTTATCAAGTTTTTTAACTGCAACATCAATATTATCATTACTTTCACCAAGCATATTTAATATTTTTTTAGTTTTCTCTAAAGCATAAGTAACAAGATAACGCCAGCCGATTTCACTATCACTATTTAAATTTGTTGGCCAATCAATAAAGAATTCATTGTTTTCAAACATTTTTAAATTACTATTTTTAAAATTTATAGAACTATCATCTTCAATAATTTTATTAAATTCATTAATGATTTCATTTACATAATTAAGTTTACTTAAAAAATATTCTTTATCACCTGTAAGCTCATAATATTTACATAAACAAATTAACCACCAAGCTGAATAAGATGGAATGCAATTTACCCAGCTTCCTTTAAAATCTTCAATCATATCAAGGATTTTTTTATAATGTGGAATTTTTCCAAATAAAGAGAAACTTCCGATTAATTCTGGAAAAAAATCTCCAATCCAAACCACTCTATCCCTTTTAATTCCGTCCCAAATTTCATCTTCTCTTGTACATAATGAAATTGTTCTTGCACCAACTTCGTAAATCTCATTTAATCTTGCATCACTTGAAACAAACCTTCCAATTCGTGCAAGATTGTTTGGGCTATTTTCAATAAATACCGATGCTAAGTCAACTTTTTCACCTTTGACTAAATCGATTCTAGCAAATCTAAATCCAGTCTCAGTGGTTGAAAAATCAGACCAAGAAACAATTGGATAAACAGCGTCTCTTAATGAATGATAGTTCCCAGCATTTTTTTCGCCAAGTTCAGCACAAACTTCATAAACCGATTCGCCAGTTCTAATACGGATTTCCCCATCATTATTTAAACCAAAACGAATATGTAATCTTCCACAATATTCTTTTCCAAAATCAAAAATAATGTAGCCACCTTTTTGAATAGAACAAGTTGGTGACATAAATAAATGCTTATAAGTAGATTTATTGTTGGTAAATTCTTCTAAATTAATTACACATTTAGAATCAATAATATTTTTAAATTCGATTTTTTCCATTTTATTTATTCTCCCCAACAATCCATTTAATCTCTTTTCCTTTTAAAGAAATATCGTGTAAATCACCATTTTTATCATAATATTTAGTTTCTAATTGATTTTCAGAATCATTGTAGAGAGCATAAGTGTCATTACTTTCGTAATAGAAAATATCTACATTAGAATCTAAAGCATAAAGCACTTTTTCTTGATTTTCTTTATGCATTGCCCATAAAAGCATTCTATAAATTAATCTATATGTTTCATTATTTGCTGTAATTCCTGATAAATATACACTTCTACCTTTACCATATTCATTTATAGCAAAATGTACATTAGAAGCATTTTGCGAACCTTTTGGATATTCAAAATCAAATTCATTAAATAATACTTTTGCTCCAACTGGATACATATTTCTAATAAATCTATTGAACCCAACATAAGACATATCAACGCCATCTAAAATCCAATGATTTTGAAGCACTACAAAGTTATCTCTTTTTTCAAAGTGGGTAAAATGATTTTCTTTTTCGATTCCTAAAACATCACTTAATTGAATAAATCTTCCTTCATATTGATAACCAGTTGGTTCGCCAACTCCAATAAAAGCACCACCATTATCAACGTATTTTCTAATAGCTGTGACAATCTTTGGATCTATCCACTTTTGATAGCCGTGGAAACTTGTGTTTGTTAAACCACAAGTGATTATTGCATCATAGGAGCTTATGTTTTTCTTATAAACATCATCAAAAGAAATAAATTCTACATCAAATGGAAGAATTGCTAATGCGGCTAAAATAGACCAATAATAGCAACCTCCTTGTGGTGCATCATCAACAAATACACCATTCATCATCCATGAATCTCTTCTACCTCTATATGTTAAAACAGCAACTTTGCCTTTTGTAAAACAACTATGTTCACCAATATTTTCTCTAATTACTCTAAATTCATCACAAACGTCTTTTATTGATTTAGTTAAAGAATAATAATTTTCAATTTGTTTTAAATATCCACCAAAACCAATTCTATCAATTGGTTTTTTAAGTAACCCTCTTCTCATTGAATTCCAGCAATTAAGTAATATTGCTCTTCCTCTTTCATCGCTTGGACATTCATTTGGGAAAAAATAAGGATTAAGTCTTCCTTCGGTAAATTTAACACCTTTAATATTTGCAACTTGTTGAATATAAATTGCACTACTAGGAGCACCAACAACACCATCTAATCCAATACTTTCAAAATATGGAGAATAAGGTTCAACGCCAATTCTATGATCACCATCAAACATAACAGCCTTTTTACCATATTTATGGCATAGATCAACAAATTTCTTTGCCCATTCAGCACATTTCTTTTCGACAAAATCTTCATATTGTAAGATTGTTTCGCTAGGGACTACAAATCTATTTGAATAATAACCAGCACTAACAATATCTTCTAAAGTTATTTTATTACCAGTTTCACTTTCAAATAATTCAAACATTTTTGGAGATGCAGTCATTGCATAATCATGCCAATCCCAAATTCTTTGTTTTAATCCAGTAACATTTACAATAAAGAAGTTGTAGAAGAATGTAGTAAATCTAACTACAGTAACATCTTTATTATTTTTAAGCCATTCTTCCATTCTAAAAAGCATATGCTCTAAAGCTTCTGGATAAACTGGATCTAAATCAATATCTTTAGGAACAGTCCAATTATTAACGTGATAGTTATAAATTTGAACTGGATCCCATGTATTTTTAGCAAAGAAATTAACAGTATATTCATGATATAATTCACAATTTTTTATTCTAACTATATTATTTCCAATATATTCAAAATCAGTGTGCAATTCACCAGTAGTTCTATCATAAACTTGCCAATATTTTTTATATTCAAAAGTATTAACTTCTAAACTTTCTTTAAAAGTATTCTCAAGTAAATCAATCTCAATAGTATCGCTTTTTGCAGTAACTCTACTAGAAATTAAAGCAACATTTTGCCAATATTCTTTATGCTTTAAAGCATATTCATGATCTTCTCTAACAATAAAATAAGCCTTATAAACATCACAATTAAATTGTTTTAAATCAGTTGGCAAAGAAACACCATCACAATCTCTAATGGCATCAGCTCCAAAATATTCTAAATATCTTTTTGTTCCTTCAACAAAAGTTGCATCTGTTGGGATAGTTACTCTTCCTTTTTTCATAATTAAAACTTTTCCACTTTCTCAACATTACCAGTTTTAATTGATTTATCGGCTGCAAAAACTACACAATGTCCATTTATACTATCAGCAATATCAGTACATGAAATTGATGGAGTTTCTCCTTTAAGATAACTAATAAAATCAGCAACTAAACCTCTATCTCCACCATAATGTCCGCCAGTTTCGCCTTGTTTATCATCAAATTGGATTTTCTTTTCAATAAAGAAATCCGTATTTTTATCAAACTTACGAATAATTAAATCTCCTGATGGATCGCCTTCTATTTCACCAGTGGTTCCACTTATAAATATCGTTCTAGTAGGTTTCATAGCTCCTAAAACTAATAAATGATTTGCAGTACTTCCATTATTAAATTTGATAACAACATTTTGATGATCTAATAAATCGCCACCACACTTAAAAATACATCTTCCATGAGGATTATTTGTTTTTAATGATTCATATTTTTCTTCAGTTGTTACATCTTCATAATTCTTTCCGGTGCATTGCCATGGATACCATGGTAAAACCGTATTTTTAATGTACATACTTTCAGCTTCATAAATACATTTTTCTCTAATTTCTTTTGGACAATCAACTAAACACTTATTTCCGCTACCTTTTGGAGCGTTTTCACTAATGAAATAAGTTCGATCACCATTACTATAAACCATATTTGGTTCAGTTTTATTATTAAGCCAACATATTAAATCCATATCGTGGCAACATTTTGCAAGTAAAAGCGAAGAACCACATTCTGATTCTTTTGACCATTTACCTCTTAAATAACTTACCGAAGAATGGTAAGCACCAACTCTTTCGCTAGTTTCAATATTTAAAATATCGCCAATTTCACCATTTAAAAGAAGTTCTTTTATTTTTTTATAAAATGGAGCATATCTTAAAACGTGACATGTCATAAGTTTAACATGATTTTCATCAGCTACTTTTTTAAGTAAAAATAAATCTTGTTCATTGTTCACTAATGGTTTTTCAAGGAGCATATGGTAGCCTTGTTTTAATAGTGGAATTGCTGTTTTTAAATGTAAAGAATCCATTGTTCCATTAATAACTGCATCAGCAATTTTTCCAAGTTTAAGTAAATCTTCAATATCTTCAAAACACATTTCTTTTTTAACATTAAAATGTTCTTGCATATATCTAAGTCTTTCCTTATTTGGATCAACACATGCAACAATTTCTATTTCTTTAAGATTGTCATATCCTTCATGACAATATACAGTTGCTCTATCTCCGCAACCTATTACTACTACTTTAATTTTCATACTATTTATTCCCCGTAAATTGAATACCTTCAATAAGTTGCTTTTGGAAAATTATGAAGATAATTAACATTGGTATCATTAAAATAACACCAAGTGCCATTTGAACATTAGGCAATGCTTCATAGGCTGCAGATTGACTTAAATATGTAACATAAATATATTGATTAACTGTGTAATATTCAGATAAATCATTATACATTAATGGTCTCATAATATCGTTCCAAGCACCAATAAATGCCGTAACTGCAACATAAGAAATGACTGGTTTAACTAAAGGTAAAGTAAGTTGAAACATTTGTCTACCAATACCTGCACCATCAACTTCTGCTGCTTCATACATTTCTTTTGGAAGACCACGAATAAATTGCATGATTAAGAAAATATTCATAATTCCGCCACCAAAGAAATACGTAACCGTAAGAGGAAGGAGAGTATTTGTCCAGCCTAAATCAACAAAGATTGAATAAACTGGAAGTAAAAGTAAAATTCCAGGAATCATAATGGTTGCAAGACCAATTGTGAACCATAATTTTCTTCCGAAAAATTTAACTTTTGTAAAAGCATAAGCCGACATAAATGCAGTTAAAGGAACGCCAATTACTGCACATATACAAGTAATTATTGTATTTTTTAACGAAACTATAAATTCTTCATCAGTAAAAGCTAAAACATAAGCATCAAGAGTAAAATCTTTAGGAAATAAACCTACACCTAAAGATGTAATTTCTTCAAGAGAAAAGAAGCTTCTAGAAATAAGCACAAAAGCTGGCACGATTGCAAGTAAAGAAAATAGTGTCAAAATAATATAAATTACTATTTTTTCAAATGTATTTAATTTAATTTTTCCCATCTTCAAAACCCTCGTAATATGATTTTTTATTAGCTTTAAAT
>CAVKEL010000104.1:0-2943 GCA_963655445.1 Acutalibacteraceae bacterium
TCTGATTCCTGTTTGACTTGTGGTTTATTTAAATATCCTATAAATATTATAAAAATTTCCGTTATGTCATTTCTTATTTAGTATTTTTTCGTATTTACGAATTCCTACTAAATGGAAAGATTTTGATAGTTTATGCAAAAATTTAAAAACTATAGTAAAAAAAGGCGTACATAATCCGACAACGACACATCAAATATACTAAAAGTAATGTGTCGTTGTTAGAATAAGAATTTAAAGAGATATTTTATTTTTTGAATTTATATTTGCTTTGTCCAATGCCACATACTTTATCTAGCAAATTAAGATCAGTTAATTTTTTGATATAACTTGTTGCTGTATTTGGCGCAACTTTTAATGACTCAATAATATCTTTTGGTGAAAATATTGTTTCATTAAAACCAACATAGATTTTATCTAAGTTGTTTTTAACTTTATCATTATATTTTGTATTAGCGATGATATCTTCAGTTCGCAATTTGTTAGTTTTGAGTTCGCAATTTTTGTTTCCAGTTCGCAATTTAAATATATCTCTGTTCGCAATTTTCTTCAACAGTTCGCAATTAGAAATAATTAAAACCTAAATAATTTTGAATTATAAGTAATAGTTAAACAAAATAAAGGTGGCATCTTCTTTTATGATGCCACCATAGAATTTATAGTTTTAAATTCATCCTGCATAAACACTATAAATTGCATTAACAACAAACATTTTAGCTCAGCCATTTATGAGACGCATGCTGAGGAATGACAAACATTTTAATAACAACACATTAGTTATTAAATTAGCAGTTAAGCAAGATCTTAAATCTTTTTTATTAATTGCTTTTCAAAAACTTTCCACCCTAATAATAACAACAGTCAAGATAGTTTACAATGGTTCATTTGGCTCAAATGGCTCATCTTTTTATGAAGTTATAATTACACTTAATATTTTCTTCATATTTATGTAAAAGAAAACCCTATTACTAGGGCAAGATGCGAGACTGACTCTCGCGGTACGGTGGGACCATGTGCGGCACCCTATCAAACGATTTTCCTTTTGACTCTTAGACTATAACATGTTAATAAGCTCAAAACAATAGAAATTAAAGTAGTAATAAACAAAATCTATATCTAATAACCCTTATAAATAAAAACACGGAGTGGGCAACGACCACTCCGCAAGTATACATCCGAAGACATATACCCCGATTGCCAACATAATAAAGTCTTTTTGTTAATTTTGCAAGAGGGATTGTTGATCATTGACCTCATTGACCATACTTTATATTTATGCTTCTACTAGTACTCTATTTGTCCTTAAATAATGTAATAAATTAAGTTCATATTTGTATGATTGCAATGTAAAGGAAATAACAAAAAAGTTATATTTTTCTAATCTTTACTTTTAATGCTGTCGGGGAGACAACCGGGGAGACAAAATCAGCAAAATGATAAACTAAATGCAATGTAGTTCTTTTAGGTATAACTTTTAAATCACTTACTTTTCTAGATTTAGTATCAGATATATTGACCCTTTTAATTGGGCAAATTCGCCCTTATATAGAGGTGAGTTGGTGATAGTTTTACAATTTGCTATTCTAAATCCAAATCATCATTTAAATCATTATTATGTTTTGAATTATCAAAAGTAAGTGTTTGTTCCATTTTATTGTAAAAATTAAGTTGTTCTTCAATATTTATATCAAAAACTGGAATGTTTTCATTGCGACAAGCAAATTTAAATTCTAGAATTCTATTTTTTCCAAACATTTCTTTTAATGTAATAACAATAGCAAATTTAATAGGATCTGAATCTTGTGATCTTCCAATATTACCAATTCTTAATCCCCAATAATTTTTCGCTAAATATTTTTTTCTTGGAGTTGGTTTAGTTTCGCTATTTTCTATTAAAATTTTAACATTATCCCATTTTCTTAATTCATTTCTAGCAGTACTTTCAAATCCTTCTTCTATATTTTTATCAATGTTATTAATTACTAAATTATTATTCTTAATTCTTCCAAAACTGAATTCAAGATCAGTAGTTGTGTAATCAACTCCTTGACTTCGTTCACATTTTGGAAAAGAGCATAAAACAGCTTTAGCATAATATGGGAATTTATTATTATTTTCTGGAATAGGTAGATTATAAAATCCCATCTTATATTTTCTTGAAAAACCTTCAATACAAAACATTATTTCATTATCTTTTGTTGTTAAAATGTCACTAATTTTTGTTGGCACAACCCCATACCCTAAATATTGAATATTCTTTGTAGTTTTATTCCAACCTATAGCCGAATTTATGATCAAAGCTTTTGCAACTTCTCTAGATAAATTCATTTTATTAATTAAAAAAGATAACTTTCTTGAAATCCAAGGAGCGGCAAAAGATGTACCACAAACATGATATTCTCCAAGTGGACCACATACTTTTATTAAACAATCTTTGTCTCCGCCAAAAGCAGAAACATCAGGTTTAATAAAAAATGATAAAACACCACCTTTTCTAGAATATGATGCAGGATTACCATTTTTATCTACTGCATTTACTACAATAGAATTAATAGAGTCTGCTGGAGGACCAATTTTAATTACGTTACTATTTGGTTTTCTATTTGTTCCAGCAATAACAAAAATAACATTATATTTGTTCTCTAATTCATCTAATGTAGAAGCAATCATTGAAATATAATTGTCATTAATTTCTAGATTATCACAGCCAAAAGAAAGATTATAAACATGGATTTTATCTTTATTTTCTTCAACTATTAATCTTATTTTATTAATAATATCGTAAACATTATTACTTCCATCTTTTAATATGCCAAAATGTTTAACTTTAAAATAACCACAACCATCATCATATTCTTTATTTATTCTTGGACCATCTACAATTAATGAAGAAACTTCTGTTCCATGAATATAATCTTCTGGACTTCTATTTAAGTCTTTATTAAC
>CAVKEL010000105.1:0-2739 GCA_963655445.1 Acutalibacteraceae bacterium
ATAGAAAAAGGGCTGTTGTCCAACCTATTTATTTTTTAGGTTTTTCAACAGCCCCATTATTACAACAATAAAATAAATTGTTTTATTTTAAATATTAGAATTTGGACATTCATTTTCAATATATCCAGGAACATCGGCATACTCTATGCCTAAACCAACTGAAAATATACCATATATAATTTGTTCTGCTCTTTTCATAAATTCACGATCTTTTATTGTTAGTTTGATCAATTCTTTATGAGCTTTTAAAGCCTTTAAATATGCGCATAATTCAACGATATCGCTCTCTAAAAAGATTGTTTCATAAACTTTTATTCTGCTTTTTGATTCAGCAATCCAAATTGGTTTAACATCATTTAAAGATTTAATTAATTCATGAATCTTTTCTTCTTTTGGCAATTCATGTAATAAATTACTCTTGCTAACTGGTATCTTTACTTTAGCCGTCAAATTCGTGCGAAAAGGAGATTGTAAAACATAATATTTTTGTTTTGCACCATTAAATTCAATATCTTCATAGTCAATAACCTGCAAGACACCATATAAATTGTGTAAAACATATTCATTTATTTGAAACATTTTCTACCTCCTTAATAAAAGATACAATCTTGCCCTTTTTCAAGATTTAACGATGATTTTTGTGTAAAAAATATCGATATCTACTATATATTAACATATTTTTCTTATAATTTCTAATTTAAAAAATGTTTGAATTTTTTAGAAAAATATTTAAAATCTAACACGTTAGTGAGTTTTTATCTTTTGATATTGTAAGTCCGATTAACAGAATTGAGAGGTAAAAATATGAACGAAAACATAATGGCTTATAAGCCAGTCAAATCAACTATTTGGAAGCTTGGAATTCCAATGGTTTTATCAATGATTCTTCAATCACTCTATAATGTGATCGATACAGTCTTTGTTATAAACATGGGTGAACAAGGAGTTAAAGCTAACCTTGCTTTAACATATGCTTTTCCAATACAAATTTTAATGATTGCAATAAGCGTTGGAACAGGCATTGGCATCAATGCTTTACTTTCAAAATCTTTAGGAGAAAAAGATGAATTAAAAACTAAAAGGATTGTTGGAAATTCGATTTTTTTAGGCATTGTAATTTCATTATTTTTCTTAACTTTTGGTTTTACATTATCTGATAAATTTATTTCAATTTTGACAAGCGACTATGAAGTTATCACGCTTGGATCGAGTTATTTAAAGATTTGTTGTACCCTTTCTTTTGGATGCATAGGTTTTGCTATATATGAAAGATTCTTGCAAGCAAGTGGTAAAACTTCTCTTTCAATGATTGCACAAATTACAGGTGCTTTAGTTAATATCATTTTAGATTATCTTTTTATTTATCCTTTAAATATGGGAATTGAAGGAGCAGCTTATGCAACAATTATTGGTCAAATTGCATCTTTAATTATTTGTATAATTCTTCACTACTCAGTTAATAAAGAAGTTAAAAATTCTCTTAAAGAAATGAAACCTGATGGTCAAATTATAAAAGATATTTATAAAGTTGGATGGTCAGCTATGCTTATGCAGGGATTACTAGCAATAAGTATGTTTGTTTTAACTTCAATAATGGGAATAAGTAAAGATTATGGCGAATTAATTCAAGGAACTTATGGAATTTATTATAAAATCTATCAAATACCTTTAATGGCTTGTTTTGGTTTAAGCAATGCATTGATTACATTTTTATCATTTAATATAGGCATAAAAGATAAACAAAGAATAAAATCTATTTTGATTAATGGCGTAATTGATACAGCAATTTTAGGATTTATTTTTACAATAATATTTGAAATTTTTGCTGAACAAATCGCAACTCTTTTTGGCTTAGCAAGTGCTACAAGCAATAATGAGATTATAAAACTATGTAAAACTAGTATTCGTATAGCATCTGTAGGTTATATATTTATGGGATTTTCAATCGGAGTACAAGGCGAACTTCAAGCAAATAGAAAAGCAATAATGCCACTTATTACTGCACTTTTAAGATTAATAGTATTTGTTGTTCCATTTGCATTTATCTTTATTTTTTCAGGAAATCCAAAAGACGCAATTTGGTGGTCGTTTCCAATTGGTGAATTATTAACAGCATTTGTTTCGCTTTATATATTTATAAAACTTTATAAACAATCTATTTAATTTCTGACATCTTATTTATTGGAAGAGAAAGCTCATCTTCATATAGATCTTTTGTTTCTATTACTGTAACTTCTTTTAAAGAACCACGAGCTTCAACAATGACTTTATCGCCAATACATGCGTTCTTTTTTAAATCGAGGTAATCATATAATTTCCCACCTTCACTAAAAGCAACTGAAACAATATGGTAGTTTTTATGAATATCCTTAATTGATTTAGGGATATAAATTATTTCATCAACATTAAACCCAATAATCTTTTCATCCTCATCATAACCAAATGTAAAAATAATTGTTGTTTTGTTAATAGCAACTTTTTGAAGACTTTTCTTTTCAAAAATTATTCGCTCTTTTTTAGATATTTTATTTTTTGTTTTAAAAACAAATTCTAATTCTTCAACTCTTTCGTTAAATGAATAATCATCGAATGTAATTTCTACATATTTTATTTCATCATCTTCATCGTATAAGCAAGGCCTAACAAAAACCTTCAAAATTTGATCACTTTCTATTTTGACTTTGATATCGTAGTCGTAATTATAATCAATATTTTTGCATTCATTTAAAATATAACCAT
>CAVKEL010000106.1:0-6327 GCA_963655445.1 Acutalibacteraceae bacterium
GGCTAACAATTAAGCTATAAAAAGATACATGATTAACTTTAAAACTAAAGAATAAATCTAGATCTTTTTTTAAAATACTTAAAGAATATCCAGGCAAACCATAAATAAAATCTAAATTTATATTATCTATATACTTTTTGGTTAAATTTATCATTTCTTCAAAATCTATATGATAGTTCCTATTTATCGAATCCAAAATTTTTGCATCAAAAGTTTGAACTCCAATAGAAATTCTATTAACACCATACTTTTTTAAAAGAATTAATAATTCAATGTTAATATCTTCAGGATTTGCTTCAATACTAAATTCATAGTTGCTTACATGCATTTTATCGCATAGAATCAATATTTTTTCTAAATTAGTCATTGAAATACATGATGGAGTTCCTCCACCAATATAAATCGTTTCAAATTTAAAAAATTTGTCCTTTACAATAGACAAATCTTTTAATAATTGATCGACATATTTACTTTCATATTTTTCGTTTTTAAATAATTTAGTAAAATCGCAATATGGGCAAATATTTCTACAAAAAGGAATATGTATATATAAACTATTTACTTTCCTTTTCATCTTCTTTTAAATCATCTTGATGTTCTTTTGAATAGTCATCAAATTGTTTTTGAGTTTCATCATCATCGACATCTTGTAAATAACGAGATAAATTTTCATCAGCAATTTTTGTTTCATCAGTTGGTTTTTCATTTTTATTACTTATTTTTAAGTATTTTCTTAAAAAGAAAACTACAAGTGCAATTAATCCAAAAAAACCGACTAAACCGATTAAAATCCAAAGCACACTAAGACTATTAGCTAAAATTATTAACTTCATTTTTTATTAACCTTTCTTAACTGGAGTATAAATATATTTATTTTTTAACAATTCTTTTCTATAGTATCCAAGATAAACAAGATGATCCATGCTACTTCTTGCTGTTTCGTATGCACAACCAAGTTCTTTCTTATATTGAGAAATCGTATAATTCATACCTAAAGTACAATGTCTTGCATAGAAATAAGCTTGACCATGACTTAAATTTGGATTTAATTCCATTAAATGATTCTCAAGTCTAACAGCTTCTTCTTCACTTAATCCAGTTGGCAAATTTGAAATGGCAATAGATTGATTGTAACCTACACTACTTTCAACAACTTGCTTTGCTTCCACTTTATGTTCGGGAATGAAATTTGATGGAGATTGAGGAATGTTTTTAAAAGAATTTGCATCACTAAGATTAACGCTTTGAACTTTATTTAATATATTAGTTTCTTCGGGTTGATTCATTTCGTAATGCATTGCAGTATTTTGCGCTTCAAATAATGAATTCTCCATCTCTTGAAGCATTGGATCTGTTTTTTCAAGCACATAATCAACTAAATAAGTTAAATCAAATGATCTTTGAGACTCAATAATTTCATTTTCAAGTTGTTCTTTATTTGAAACTAAATCTTCAAAATCAATAAATGCACTATAACCACCAATATCATTTAAAGCGAAAACTTTTTTCATAACCAAAGTTGCAATTTCTTCGGTGTATTCATCAAAAGGTTTCACATAATAAATAAAATAAAATGCGCTCAATGCCCTTATAAACATTGATACATGTGAAGTTTCAAGATAGGAATATAATTGCTGCATATTGCTCTCGATAGTATTAACTGGAACTCCCAAATAAATCTTTCCAATTAAAGTTTTATTACCTTCCACTTCCTTTGTTCTATAAAATTTATTTAACTCGGATGTTCCAATTAAAAGACCATAATATTTGCTCAATAATTCATCATTAATTGGTGCTAATGGATTCTTCTCGATATCCAACAAACATTGATAATATCTATGTAAAATCATTAAATCAGGGGATAAAGTTGATATATTTCCGTTAACAATATTTTCAATGACTGAATCCTCTAGTTTTAAACCATATCTTTTTGCTACACAATGTAAAATTTTGACATATGATCTGACTTCATAAAACTTCTTTTCTGCAGGATTGCTTATTTTTTCAAAACTTGTAGATAATTTTGATAATTTACGATCAACACCGCAAAGTCTATCACTCATATTTGGAGTAATACAAACTGAATAAGGTGTGTTATTGATATGTTTTAACCCTAAAACGATTGAAAAATTAGATCTATATTCTAAAACTGAATTCCAAATACTATCGACCAATGGTGTCTTCATTGCTTCAACAACTTCTTTTTTAGTGCAGTATTTTTCATTACTAAACTTAATAGCTAGTTGAGTATTATTCATGCAACTCTTTCCTCCTAAAACTCATGTTTAAATTATAAATTTAACTAGTGAAATTTACAATTGATATTGACTATTTTTTTACTAAAAAACGACTAGCAAATTTTATTGCTCGTCGTCGATTGATAATATAGACATAAATGCTTCTTGAGGAACCTCAACAGAACCAATAGCTTTCATACGCTTCTTGCCTTCTTTTTGTTTTTCTAGAAGTTTTCTTTTTCTAGTAATGTCTCCACCATAACATTTTGCTAAAACATCTTTTCTTACAGCTTTAACATTAGCTCTTGCAATAACTTTCCCACCAATTGCCGCTTGAATAGGAACTTCAAATTGTTGCCTTGGAATTACTTCTTTTAGTTTGCTAACAAGTCTTAAAGCTCTATTATATGCACTCCCTCTATAAACAATAGATGATAATGCATCAACAGGTTCACCATTCAATAAAATATCCATCTTTGTTAGATTTGTTGCTCTATAATCAGCTAATTCATAATCTAAAGAGGCATAGCCTTTAGAATAACTTTTTAATTTATCAAAGAAATTAAAAATTATTTCACATAATGGCATATCATATTTAAGAATGTTACGTGTATCATCAAAATATTCAAGATCCTTGTAAACTCCTCTTCTATCTTGGCACAATTGCATTAAAGGACCAACAAATTCTTTTGGAGTCATAATTTCTACAGCTACAAAAGGTTCTTCTATAGAAGATACTTTACTTGGTTCAGGTAATTCACTAGGATTTGTTAATGTAATTTGTTCGCCAGAGGTTAAATTAACTTTATAAATAACAGATGGAGCAGTTAGAATCAAATCAAGTCCATATTCTCTTTCAAGTCTTTCTTGAATAACATCCATATGCAGCAATCCCAAAAATCCGCATCTAAAGCCGAAACCTAAAGCTTGTGATGTTTCAGGTTCATAAACAAGAGAAGCATCATTTAAGCAAAGCTTTTCAAGAGCAACTTTTAAATCTTCATATTTTTGTGAATCTGTTGGATAAATTCCACAATAAACCATAGGTGTTATTTTACGATAACCAGGCAATTTCTCTTTTGCAGGGTTATCGGTTTTTGTGATTGTATCACCAACCATAACATCTTTTATATCTTTGATTTGTGCGCATAAATAGCCAACTTCACCACAATAAAGAACATCACTCTTAATTTCTTTTGGAGTTCTTATACCAAGTTCTGTAACAACATAATCTTGATTGTTTGTCATAAGATGAATTTTGTCGCCAACTTTAACGCACCCATCTTTAATTCTAATAAAAACAACAACGCCTCGATAAGAATCATAAAAACTATCGAATATGAGCGCCTTTAATGGATTATCATTACTTCCGCTTGGAGCTGGTATTTCTTGCACAATCTTTTCTAAAACATCTTTAATACCTACACCAGTTTTTGCGCTAACGAGGCAACTATCATTTCCATCTAAACCTAATCTATTAGTGATTTCCGCTTTGCATAAATCAATAGAAGCACTTGGTAAATCAATTTTATTTATAACAGGAACAATCCATAAATCATTATCGACCGCTAAATACATGTTAGCTAATGTTTGCGCTTGAACACCTTGTGTAGCATCAATTAATAACAATGCGCCTTCACAAGCAGCCAAACTTCTACTTACTTCATAACTAAAATCAACATGCCCTGGGGTATCAATCAAATTAAAAACATATGTGTTTCCATCATCTGCTTTATATTCAACAGTAACAGCATTAAGTTTAATGGTAATTCCTCTTTCTCTTTCTAAATCCATAGAATCCAAAACTTGGCTTACCATCTCTCTTTTTGTAATTGTATTTGTAAGTTCCAAAATTCTATCGCAAAAAGTAGATTTACCATGATCTATATGTGCAATTACTGAAAAATTTCTAATCTTACTTTGTTCGTATTTCATTGTGAGTGATTATATCATATAAAGCTACTCTTTATAAAAAGAATTTAGTTCTTTTAATAAACTATCTTTAGAATAAATAAATTTATGATTGCTCCATTTATCATCAAATAAAAATTTATATGTCTTATAAGAATAACGTTCATCAATTAATAAGGCTACTCCTCGATCATTTTCCCCTCTAATTAATCTTCCTACAGCTTGCATTACTTTATTAATTCCTGGATTCACATATGCAAAAGTATAGCCATCAAGGCTATTTTTTGAATAATAGTCTTTAATTAAATTGTTATCAAAATTAACCGATGGAAGTCCAACACCAACAATAACTACACCAATTAATCTATCAGCAGCTAAATCAATTCCTTCACTAAAAGATCCTCCAAGTACGCAAACACCTACTGTGGTTTCGCTAGGATTAGATTTAAACATTTTTAAAAAATTAGATTTATCATCATTATTCATTAATTCATCTTGAAAAATAATTTTAAATCTACTATTTGTTAATTTAAATTTTAATAATCTCAAATATTCAAAAGATGGAACATAAACAATATAATTTCCTTTTTTGAAAGATACAAAAGAATTTATATTTTCAATTACATCACCCAAAGTATTCATTCTATCTTTATATTTTGTAGATATGTTTGTATTAACAAGTATTTTTAAATTGTTCTTTTCAAATGGTGAAATAAGTTCGATTGAATCAAATTCTTCGCTTCCTAACAAAATTCTTTTATAGTAATCAATTGGTGTTAATGTTCCGCTAAATAAAATAGTTCCTTCACAATTATCTATTTTGTCTTTTAGATATCTTGAAGCATCAATGCACTTAAATACTAAATTAAAATTATCTAAAGTGTCACGATTGAAATAAATTCGATAGTTATCATCTAAAAACTCATAAATAGTTAAAAATTTATGAACATCTAAAGAGAACTCTTTGCTGTATTTAATTTTAAATTTTGGATGCTTTTTTTGGTATTCTTGAAGAGATGTTTTAAATTTTTTTAGATGTTCTATAAAATTCTGATCAATCGTTTCAAGTACTAAATTATCTGTATCTAATTGAAATTTACTAAACAAATTAAAGTCATCATCTAAAGTTTGAAGAGTATTTTTCATTGATTTAGTCTTTATTTTTTCGTAATCTTTCTTTGCTTTTATGTATCCTTTATAACTTAAAGAAGTTGAAAACATGTCTCTACTTCTATCAAGCAAGTTATGAGCTTCATCAATCATTAAATATTTACTATATTTATAATCAAGTTCATCAAAAAATCTCTTTAAATAACTAATTGGATTAAAAACGTAGTTATAGTCACAAATAATAAAGTCACAATAAAGAGAAATGTCTAAAGAAAGTTCGAATGGACACATACCATATTGTTTTGCAATTTCTTTGATGCAATCACTATTAAAACATTCATTTTCACAAATAATCTTTTTAAAAACATTACTTAGTTTTGTGTAATAATCTTTTGCAAATGGGCATACATCAGGATTACATTCTGGCAAGCAGCCATGATTTTTATTTGCACACATCTTCTCTTTTGCAATAATTTCGCAACTTGTTATATGTAAACCATTATCTCTCAATTCATTTAAACAATCATTTGCACTTTTAAAGCCACTATTTTTAGCACATAAAAAGAATAATTTATCAGTTTTTGATTTAATAGAACCCTTTAAAGCTCCAAAAATAACGCTTATGGTTTTACCAAGACCAGTACTAGCTTCGATGAATCTACAACTTTCATCAATAATAGACTGTTGGCTAATTTTGATAATTTCACTTTGTCCTTTTCTTAATGAAAAAGGAAAAACTAACGATTTAATCGATTTTTCTTTGATTTTCTTTTTTTCTTCTATTATTTCATAAAAATCAATATATCTTTCTATTAGATGTAGAACCTTAGTTTCTAAATCTTCGTAATTGTATTCAAATAATTTGAAAAAATGTTTTTTATTATTTTGCGAAATATACGTGAGTCTAATTCTAATTTTATTTATTTCATGTATTTTTGAATACATATATGCATAGCACTCAGCTTGTCCTAAATGCCATTCTTCATTAATATCATTAAAATCAATAAGTGACGAATTGGTCGATTTAATTTCATCTATGACAATGGGATCATCCAGTATTACACCATCT
>CAVKEL010000107.1:0-5831 GCA_963655445.1 Acutalibacteraceae bacterium
GGTTTAAATACCTTCATGCAACTTCTACCTACAAAAAACCGACATTTTTCACTACTCTAAAACACTTGTATTACATAATTTTATACTAGTAAATTACTAATTTATTACTAACGATATTTTTAGAAACAAAAAAACGACTTTTTAAAATCGTTTCCTTATTTTTTAAATTCTTTCTCAACCAATTTTGATACATCATCACAAATTGGTTTTAATCCACATGCAGCACAATCCATTTTTACCTTATTAACTAAGTGATCCAAAGCTTTTGTAATATCTTCTTCCTTATCTTTTAACAACTTCAAATCTTTATATTTAAAATCGTCTTGATTAATAAGAATTAATCGAATATTTTTCACATATGGATTTCGTTTATATAGTCTAATTAAATAATTGCCTACATCGGTTAAATTTACTTTTTTCTTGCTAAATAATAAGCTTTCTTTTGAATTAATTGCCGATTCCCTAAGCATTACGCCATCTAAAGAGAACTGATATTTCATGTAATCAATTTGTCTTATATTTTTATATAAATTACCTTCTCTAAGTTTAGTTTCATCGCATGAAAATATATTTATTCTTGCATAACTTGTATCAGAAGTTATTTCATCGGTATTTTTACCAATTAAAATAATTTCATCATCAAAATCCTCAGTTGAAATCAAATTAAGCGTAAATCCATAATTTGATCCTCCACCAAGTTCAAACGCTTTATCATTTTTAAAAATGATTTGATTCTTATCTTCTTTAAAGTTTTGATCTTTAATTTCTAAATTTGTTTTCTGGTATCTTTCAATTAAATTATTTAGACTTTCAATAATCTCATCATAAATAAACATAATTAAATACGACGATTTCTTTTCCTTTTATCATAAATTTTAGATAATGGTTTTTCTAAACAAGCCATTAACTTCATATCTAAATTAAAGAAATAAACCACAAATAATAATCCAAATAATATGAAAAATGCACCTAAAATAGTTAATAGAATACTAGCCCATAAATATAGACCTAATGAAGCAAAAACCGTCCATGAAAGAATAATTAAAGCTGTTCCAATAATCATTATTTTGCCTCCTTATTTCATTCCTTTTTGTCTTGCAAATTCAGCAGCACCTAATGCTCCCATTAATTGTGGGTCAATTGGTAAATTGACAACTTTAAGATGTAAAACTTTTTCAATAGCTTCTTTTAAGCCTTCATTTTTAGCGCATCCTCCAGTTAAAGTAATATTATCAACTGCACCTGCTTTTTTTGCCATGACGAAGCAACGTTTAGCAACAGAAAATTCAATACCAGCAGCAATTTCATCCATTGGTTTTCCTTCACCAACTAAGCTAATAACTTCACTTTCAGCAAAAACAGTACATTGAGCTGTAATTGGAATAATATTTTTTGCTTTTAATGAAAGATGAGAAAATTCATCTAAATCCATTTCAAATGCACGAGCCATAGCTTCAAAGAATCTTCCAGTTCCTGCCGCACATTTATCATTCATGGCAAAGTTTAAAACAGTTCCATCTGTATCAATTGCGATACCTTTAACATCTTGACCTCCAATATCAATAATTGCTTTAACACTTGGATCTGCAACATGAACTCCCATAGCATGGCAACTAATTTCTGAGATATTTTCATCAGCAAATGGAACCTTATTTCTTCCATAACCAGTTCCAACAAGATAAGTTAAATCTTTTGGAGACTTTAAATCACTAACTTGAGCAATTGCTTGATCTAATGCATCTTGTGCACTTAATACTGAATTAATACGACTTCTTAAGGTTACATTAGCAACCATTTTCCCCGTTTCATCAATAATTACACATTTTGTATATGTACTACCTGAATCACAACCACCAAAATATTTCATCTTTAAATCTCCTCCTACCATGAATGTATATCATCAATAATTTCTAAACTTGGATCAACTGGTTCTTCACGCATAATTGAACGCATATATCTATTAACATCATCACGAATACTTTGTTTTGAAATAACTCTTGGATCCATTAAATCATGATTAACCCAAACAAGTTTAATTCCATGTTCACGTGCTCTTTGCTCAAATAAACCATGCATACCATCTAAAGCTTTACAAGAAATATGTTCCCAGAGAATGACCATATCGCAATTATAGTATTCGCAATATCTCCATAAATCATCGAGTAAAACCTCATATCCACCATGAGTACGATTTCTCATGATCATTTCTTCATAAAGTTTTGCTATATCGTAAATTGCTTGATCTTTATCGTTTTCGCTAATTTCATTAAAGTAAACAAGTGAAAGCATATCAACTAAAGGTAAAATTCCCCAACAATTTTGAAGCCATGGTAAGAAATCAGTATAGAATTGCGCTTGAACACCCCAAATTATTGCTCTATGTCGATATTCTTTAACTACCATTGCTTTTCTTGCGAATGCTTTTTGAGCTAATTTAGTAATTTTTCTATCAGCTTCAACAAATACCTCAGCTCTTCCAGCAACTGCCATATATGTAGTTTCTGAATATAATGCTAAATTAGCACCAATAACTTGAGGATACATAGTTCTAGAAAGTTCCATCCATCCGACTCTATTTCTAGTTTCTTCATTAAATCTTCTAGCACATTTGAAATAATGCCCCCAATCCCATTTTTCACCAGTATGTTCTTCAATGAACTTAATCGCATTTCTTATTTCTTGTGCAGCATATTCTTGTACACCTTTTTCAGTATGTCTTAAAGGAGCAGCAATTTGGAAAGTAGGAATCCCATATTCTTCGTATTTTCTTGCCATAATTCCATTACCCATAAGCGATCCATCACAAGTTGTATTGCATTGAATTGCACATGCTCCAAAAATTGGCATATCTTCATCAATTGCAACTCCGGCTTCAGCAGCAGGCATTGGACAAACATCCCCTGGCATACCCATTTCTTGAACAACATCAAGATAATGAGTAACAGATGCACCATTTAATAATACTGATACATAAACTGCAGCAGTTTCCCAGCTAACAGCTTTTAAATTTGGAAAACCACACATAATACAAAACATTTCATTTTCATCTAAAACAACAATTTTCTTTGAAAGTTTTTGATTATTGCCACAATTTCTATCAGCATGGAATGCTGTATTTAATAAATCAGCAACATCTTTTGCAACCAAATCGTATTCAGTATGAGCAATTCTTAAATGTTCTTTGCGAAGACCAACAGTATGTTTATCAATCATCATTGGAACAGCAAGATAATTTAACATCCAACGATATCTAAAAAATCCTTTTAGGTTTGCTGGTTTTACGATAAATTTACCAAGCATTCCAATTATTTTTAACCAACAAAAGAAATCATAGAAAGTATCTTTAAAACCACGCCATTCTCTTCTTTTTCTAACTCTTCCGCTACTATAAAGTTTGCCAAGAGCTTCACTTCCGACTTTTGCACCCATTAGTTTTTACCTCCTTGAATCTTTTTAATTTCAATGCTTTCAACAAATGCTTGAACTCTAGTTCTAATTTGACCAGAATTACCAATTGCATATGGTCTATCAATTGTTAAAACTGGATGTTTATATTCATCACGCATGTTGAATGAACCTGTGACTCTTTCGTATGCCCATGGATCACAGAACTTCATTTGTTCATAAATTACTCCATCAGCATGATAATTTTTAACAAGTTCGTTAACATATTCTTTTCTACGATGGAATTTTTCCATGTTCATATGACGAGGACACATGCAAGCCATCATATAATGTCTACAAATTTGTGTTAAAACATCTTCTTCATTATTTAATTCAATCACTTCTCTACCAGGTAATGAACCAAAACAGAAACGATCAGCAACAACTAAAGCTCCACTATCTTCGATTAACTTAATCATATCTACATCATCAATTTCTGAACCAACTACAACCACACGTGCTCTGTATTTTGGTTTTTCATCAACCACACGATTTTTTACTTCTTCTAAGGTTTCTTCAAGTTTGTCTAAGATTAAGTGATGAGGGCAAACATATGTAGCCATCGTTAAAATATGAAATTCATAACCAGTAATTGGAGGATTTTCCTTTTTTCTAAATTCACCAAGTTCGCTAATGATTTTGCAAAGTTTATTATGTCTTTCAACGCTCTTTCTTAAAGCTTCATCACTAACATCAACTCCAAAATGATCATGTAAAGAATTTAATATTTTCTTACGACATTCACTTACATATAAATTTAATCCATTATCATCGGCCTTCATTGGAACTTCTAAATATTCAAAGAAGAATCCTTCAGCAGGCATAGTTTTTAAAAGTTCCATATTTTCTACACAACGATTAATCATTGTGCAACCATCAGGAGCAATTAAACAATCTAAAAATTGATATCCACCTTCAAGTGCACGCTCGAGTAAAGCACGAGTATATTCGCATAAAAATGAAGTCATGTAATATGTTCCCATTTCCATTGAACCAGTTCTTGGAGCTCTTAATCTTACTGCGAAAAGTCCATCAAGATTTAATAAAACTTCTGGAATTTGATAGCAAACTGTACCTACGCATTTTAAGCCTTCACTCTTTGCTTCTCTTACAAGCTCATTATTTGCATCTTCTAACAACTTTTCAAAATAATATAAATGTTTTAAATCTTTCATTGTCTACCTCACTTTATTAAATCTAATTTTTTAAGTGCTTGCTTCATGCCTTCAACAACTTTTGAATTATCATCAAGCATATACACTGAATCACCATTAACATCACTTAATACCATATTGTCATCATTTAAGATTACACTAAGTAAATTTAGATCTTTTAAATTTAAATTTTGTACGATCTCTTCGTTAGTAATTCGATTAAGAATCAATCCAACATAATCACTTACTACTAGTTCTGATGCAACTTTTTTAATGGTACGCGTAACATCAATTCCTTTTTTAGAAGCATCACTAACTAAAATTAAATGAGTTACTTTTTCCATCACACGACGATTTACTTGTTCAATTCCCGCCTCACCATCAATAACAACATAATCATAATTACTAGCAAGAAGAGAAATGACTCCTTTTAAATAAGCATTTACCTTACAATAGCAACCTGCACCTTCAGGTCTGCCTATTGCAAGAAAGCTAACATTATTTAATTCAACAAGAGCATCATAGATTTGATATTTTGCTTCCGCTAATAGTTCCATGGCTGCACTTGTATCGCCGCTTTCAACATTTTCTATAAATAATTTTCTAATATCATCAACTGTGCTTGAAGCTTTAACGCCTAAAGCCGTTGAAAGTCCAATTGCAGGATCAGCATCAATTGCTAAAATCTTTTTATCTGGATATGCCTCATTTAATAATCTAATACAAATTGCAGATAAACTTGTTTTACCAACTCCACCTTTCCCACAAAAGGCTAGAATTACTGGTTTTTTCTCCAAATTTATTCCTCCTTACTTACTATTACATATCCATCTACTAAATCAGCCTTTATAAGTTTTCCTTTATAAAGTTTTGTTCGTTCCATTAAATCAGTAAATTTAATTCCATCCGTTATAAATTCAATTGAACAAACATTTTCCATGATTTTATTTTTACTATCTTTTTTATCTACATAAATTGTTGATAAACACATATTATTTATCCTTCTGCTCTTCAAGTTTTCTTAAAATTATTTTTAATTTTTCAGTGCCATTTTGATAATCACTAATAGCTTCATTAAATAATTCATTAGATGAGTTATCAATTTCTTCGATACGCGAAAAAAATTCTTTTAATTCTAAAGTATGACTTTCATTATGCTTGATCATATACTTTAATAAAAGAATCGTTTCATTGTAGTTGTTTTCCATTTTTAACTCTCTTTCAGTATTTTTT
>CAVKEL010000108.1:0-17167 GCA_963655445.1 Acutalibacteraceae bacterium
GTCATAAATGAATTAGTATTCACCATAACTATAATAAATCATTCGTGAATATAAAAATTTCACAGATGATTTTTTCTTTAATAATTATACTTTTTTAATATTTATTTATTAAATATTTTTGTGTATGTTCCAAGCAAATCAAGACTTGGTTTCTTTATTCTTTTGAAATTATTTTTCCTATCAATGGAAACTAAACCAAAATCCATCGAAAAACCTTTTTGCCACTCAAAATTATCACAGAAAGACCAATGAAGATATCCAATTACTTCCGCTCCTTCTTTTTGTGCTTCTCTTAGTCCATTTAAAGCTTCTTCTATAAATTCACATCTATCTTTATCATTTGTTGTAGCAATTCCATTTTCAGTAACAAGAATTGGTTTATTTAACTTTTTATATACTTTTTTAATCAAGTGTCCTAAAGCTTCTGGATAAAATTCATATCCCATTTGAGTTAATTTTGCATCTTTTGGGTTAGGCAATAAACCATCTTTCCCAATTAATGAACGAGTATAATTTTGTAAGCCAAAGAAATCATCTCCTTCAATAAATGGAATATAATGTTCAAATTCATCATCCCACTCTTTACTAGCATTTTCTTCCCCGCCTTCTTCAATTTGAATATCATGCAAGGACAATGTAATGCCTACCTTTATATTTGGATATAATTCTTTGATAACTTCCCGTGCACCAATATGAGCTTTGCAAACTAATAAATCTCCAGCAGTCGATCTAGCAGAAACAAAAACTTCTGGTTTAGTTGTTCCAAAGATTTTCTGACATTCCATTGCTTTGTTTTGCATATTTTGCATAATCTTATCAAAATTCATTCCAATTTGAACAGTACCTTCTTGGCTCTTGTTTGTTTTAGCAAGCATAAATTGCTTCTTATATCTCTCTTCAATTCTAGAAATTTGAATTCCCATATTTGCTTCGTTTATTGTACAAACATAATTTAAATATTTCCCTAATGAAGATATAACTTTACGAACATATCTTTTAAAATAGAAAACCACTTGTGGATTTTCCCAGCCACCTTCATCAATAAGCCATTTTGGACTCGTAAAATGCATTAAAGTAACAACAGGTTCTATCCCATTATTAATACATTCAAGAATTTCATCTTTATAATGTTCGATTTCTTTTTCATCAAATTCACCTTTTTTTGGCTCAATTCTTGCCCATTCTATTGAAAACCTAAAAGCATTTAATCCGGCTTCTTTCATTAATTTAATATCTTCTTTGTATAAATTGTATTGATTAACTGCTATTCCTGATTTTTCCAAAAAATCAGTATATGTCATATTTTCAAGTGCCCAATAATCACTATTTATATTATTTCCTTCAACTTGATGCGCAGCAGTTGAAGCTCCAACTAAAAATTTACTCATGTTTTGTGTCTCCTTTCGTAATTCCTTTTTCATTAAAAGCATCGACTCTAAACCAATATTTTTTGTCTTTTACTAAAGCGCCGATGTTAATTTTATTTCCAAATATCATATATGAATGATAAAGTTTATTTTCTTTAGTTCCAAACAAAATATTAAAACCTGTTACATCATCTTGTTTCCCAACTTCAATTTCTATATCTATATCAGAAACTCTCTTAATTTGAAATTTTGGTTTTTTTGGAAGCTTCATTTCTTCATTTATTCCAAATACCCTTAACCCAGATATTGCAGGTTTTTGATTATAAGGAACTTCAATGATTTTAAGTTTAATATATCTGGCAGAAAAACCATTTTCCCTAACAATCAAATCGTGAGCTAAATCAGTTTCAGCATTTTCTTTATTCTCTATTATGAAATAATTGCTACCATCAGTTGAACCTTCAAGAATATATCTTGTCTTTAAATCTCTTTCTTCAATATATCTTGCTTGAGTTGTACCTCTAATCTTTCCAGGAATTTTTATATCAATTAAACCATCTCCGAAATTAACTTGGATTGCTCTAACATCCATTACACTCCCAAGATCTACTTCTATCCATTCATTATTTATTCCATTTGCTTGCCAGATAGTTTTAATATTTTCGTCCACTATATTTTCTGGTACATTACTTTCATAAGTTGAGCTTGCCTTTACCTTTTTATGATAAGAAAGTAAATTCCATTTTGGCAAACTCCAAGGATCTTTTCTTAAATCATCAATATTATAAGGATAATCTGCAAAATTTTGATTGCAAAACAATTCGCCATCTTCATCAATACCAGCTTTAAATAATCCAATTCTTCTTTCAAAATCATGAATAATAGATATGGACATTGTAGAAACATGCCATATAGAATTTTCTTTATCAACGACATTTGATCCATGGCCTGCACCATTTATAAAACCACCAGGTTTATATGAAAATGGATTATTATCTTGTAATTCAAAACCACTTAATGGATTCTTGCTAATATAAACAGCATCGCAGTAAGTGTTATATTGAGTGCCAGGAGTTGCATATTGTAAATAATATGTGCCATTAAATTTATCCATCCATACACCTTCAATATAAGGGGTGTTTTTAAACATTCCTTTAATTAAAGGTTTGTATTTTTTTGGAATCAAAAATGATGGTATTTTTGAATTTTTCATAAAAGCTTTATACTTTTCTTCAACCTCTTTTTCATTTGCAGGATATATCGAATTATCTGGTCCAATTCTTTCAAACCCCTTATCATAAGGATTTCCATAAATAAGCCCAACTTCTTCACCTTTCTTTTTTAAACTATTTTCATCTAATTCAACTCCATAAATTGGATCTGTATTTGTGCAACCATGATAAAAATAAACTTTTCCATCATCATCAAAAAATAAATTAGGATCCCAATATCTTGTTTTTTCTTTTATTTCTTCATAAGGTCCGTTAATAATATCTTTTGTTTTAAATCTATGACAATCGTGTTCTTTACTTGAAGCGCAAAAATACACATATCCATCTTTCACTCTTGCATCAGGAGCATAATCATATAAAGGTAAATTTATTGGAAGTTTTTTATATTCCCAATTTGCTAAATCTTTAGAAACATAGACCCCTAAAGACATGCTTGCAAAGATGTAATATGCATCTTGAAAAAATATAATTGTTGGGTCGGCGCCCTCTCTACATATTGAAATTCTATCTTTTCTAGGATCCTTATTAAATTGATACTTATAAGGAATATTTATCGGATTACAAAAATATTTACTCATATTTTTCTCCTAAATTATAAATTCATATTTCCCTTTTTCTACAATTTCAGCCTCTTTATTTGGCAACTTTATTACTGATTTAGAAGGGACTTCAATTGAATATTTAATTGTATTATTTTCTAAATATTCATACGCGACTTTTATTAGACCAGCACGTGATAAATAACTACCAGATACATTACCTAATCTTTTATCAATATATGGTTCAATTTTAATTTTTGAGTATCCAGGTTCAAGTGGCTTAATCCCTAGAATATATTGATAATAGAATTCACCAACAGCTCCAAAAGAATAATGGTTAAATGAAACCATATTCTCGCCATTATTTTTTGATTCATTAACAAAACCATCTTCTTTTAATGAGTCCCATCTTTCCCAAATAGATGTTGCTCCTTTATTAATTTGATACATCCATCCTGGACATCTTTCATTAAGTAAAATATCATATGCAAGTTTTGTTTCTCCTGCTTCAACTAACATAGGGAGAAGGTGCTCTGTAGCATAAAAACCGGTATCTAAACCATACTTTTTAACGTTTTCTATAAATCTCTTTTGAACAAGCGTTCTTAAATCACTATCTTCAGTTAAAACGTGTTTTAAAATTAAAACATAATTACCTTGATAATCTTTTTTAACTTTACCAGTTTTTGTATTTATAAAAGCTTTAATATATGCATTTTTAACTTTTTTATGTTTTTCTTCGTAATATTTATATTCATCATCTTTATTCATTAATTTTAAAAGATTTAAAAATATCCTTAAATCATTCACAAAAAATGCATTAGAAACTGGGTGGTTATTTATTGCTTGCCATGAAATGCCTTTTCTTAATGAAAGCCAATCTCCTAAGGAAACTGCTTTCCATAAATATTTTTTACCAGCTTTCTCGATTTCTAAATCAATGTAATCTTTCATAGCTTGATATTGTTCTTTGAAAAAATCTAAATCCCCATATTGTTTATATAGAATTTCAGGAATAATAGTTACTGCATTACCCCAACCTTGCATCGTTATAAAACCAACTGGTTTCGGATTTGGATGTGGCAAATATGCAGAAACATTTCCATCGCCATTATCAATTTGCTGTAATCTTAAATCTTTAAAGAAATTCTTCCAAAAATCTAAAGTATCGAAATTATATGTGCCAGTTAAAGCAAAAACATGCCCATCTCCTGTATACCCCATTCTTTCATCTCTTTGAGGACAATCTGTAGGAACTTCAACATAATTGCTTTTTTGGCTCCAATTTAGATTATTATACAGTTTATTGACTAACTCATTTTCACAATGGAACTCTCCTAGACGTTCCATATTGGTATAAACAGAATGAGCTTTCAGTAAATTTTTGTCATATTGAGCGCCCCTTAATTCAATATAACGGAATCCCATATATGTAAATCTAGGAGAATACCAACCTTTTTCTTTTCCTTTTTTATATACTAATGTTGCTTTTGCTTTTCTTAAATTTGCTGTATATAAAGAACCATCTTTATTTAAAATTTCACCATGTCTAATAGTTATTTCTTGTCCTTCTTTTAATAAATCAGAATTAATAGAAATTATGCCAGCAAAATTTTGACCAAAATCAATGATTGTATAATCATCATGATTAATTACATTTTTAATGCTTATTTCTTCTTGTATCTTAACTTCAGTTAAAGTCTTTTGGATATCAACATCTTTAGGGAATTCTAGAGTCTTTAATTCTCCACAAACTTTATTTAAATCAGTTTTTGAATAATCAATTACTTCACCATCATATTCACCAGCATAATTATATTCGCTAATGTATGCCTTTTGACCTTCATAAGAAAAATAATACTCTTTTGTTCCATTAAAAAATTCAACTTCTAAAATATATGAAATACTTGGTAAAGATCCGAAATTTTGATTTGTATTTTCACAATAAAATCTACCTGAATACCAGCCTTGACCCACATAAATTTCTAATAAATTATTCTTCTTTATAAATTTAGTAACATCATATTCTTGGTAAAGAACTCTCTTTTTATAATAAGTAAAACCTGGTTTAAATAATTGTTCACCAACTTTTTTAGAATTAATATAGACATCATACATACCAAAACCTGTAATCAAAAGTTTGGCTTTTGAAACTTTATTATTTAGATTAATGTTTTCAATTAATTTATAAACATCGCCTTCTACATAATCTTTATTTAAATAAACTAAATGTTTTCTTAATTCATTAAATTCCATAACTAATATTCCTTATAAGTGTTTGTCCAAATAATCCCCACTAATTCTTATAGATTTCATTCGTGAATTATCTATAAAATTTTTATGTGTTTCTAAAACGACATAATCAACATTGTTTTCTCTATCAATTTTTAATAAAGATTCAAGATCGATAGCACCTGTTCCAAGTTCCATAGAATCACTTTTTAAAATTGGTGTCATATAAGGTCCTTTATCTTTAAATCCTCTATCATTTATATGGTGTAATTTCATTCTTTTACCAAGTTTAACTGCTAAAGAATAAACATTTACACCAGCCTCTATTGCCCAATATGTGTCTAATTCAAAATTGACATATTTTTCATCTAAATTTTTAATTAAATAATCATAAACAAGTGTACCATCATCTAATCTTTTAAATTCAACATTATGGTTATGATATAAAAGCATTAATCCTACATTAGAAACTTTTTCACCTACATTATTTAATCTCTTAATGAGTTTATCTAACTCTTCTTTATTTGAATAATCAAATCTATACATCCCTGTAATAACAAGATATTTTGTATTAAAAGATTTAGCCTCATTTATAACCTTGTTTATTTCTCGTTCTAAAGAACCAAGATCTGTATGTAGGCTTGAAACTTCTAACTTTGAGTCATTAATTAATTTATGCCAGTCAAGTTTTCCAGCATTACCACTAGGCATCCCAGCAGCTTTAGTTAATACGCGAACCAAGAATGGAGTTTTATGTATCATATATGAATTTAATTCGATTGCATCATAACCAATTTCTTTTAATTCTTTAAGAAGTTTAAGTGTATCCTCATAATTTTTGCATAAAGGACCAACCATCATTTGTTGAACAGCTTTTTTCATATTTATTTTTTAATACCTTGTAAAATCTTATTAATTTGTTTAATCATTTCTGGTTTAACCAAATGCCCAGCCATTTTTAGATTATCTTCTAAAGTCATATTATCCATTTTCTCTTGCATCTCTTTAGGTATTACAATTTTTTTAGAAACATCACCAAAATTCTTCATCGCTTCATTCATCATCTTTAAATAAACTTGACCAGCAATAGGATGCACTTTAATGTCTTTAACAATATCTTTAATTGAAAAATAATCATCATTTAAATCTTTAGTTTCTTCAAACCAATTCACTAAAACGGCTTTGTTACCACAAATGTATTCTTTATTTTCTTCATTAACTTTTTTGATATCCATTTCATCAACATAATTTCCAGATGAAACTTTAACATGAATATCGCTATCTAAAGGAATCTCAAAAACAAAAACAGGTTTGCCTTTTTTGTTTTCAATTAATTTGTCATTTATAAATAAAGATACTTCATCCAAATTTGAATAAACTTTAATTAGAGTTTTTTCTCCACTTCTTTCTATATATCTTTTCCCAGTTAAATGAATAAATGGATCTTTACTTAAATAGGCTTTATATAAATAAAAAGCATCTTTTTTAGTTTTCCTATCAAAAGTAACAAGACCTTTTTGGTTAAGTCCTTTTTTGCCACCTTCATCTCTAGAATCTGCGCCAAAATCAAACATATTCCATACATGCATTGCCCAAATATAAGGTCTTTCAAGCCTCATTTTCATCATGTGTTCATGATATAAAGTTTGATATGTTTCTGAATAATCACCTTTCGTAGGTTCTTTGGATTGATATTTAATATTTGCATCAACACCAAATTCACTTAAACCAATTGCAGTATTAGGGTGTTCTTTATGAAATTTATCAAACCAAATATCATTCTCTTCTTTTTCACCAACATACCAGCCATAATACAAGTTATAACTCCTCAAGTCAGGAAGAGTAACAAGTGGCGAATTTGTTTCAAGCATAAATAAATTTGCCATAGTGGTAGGTCTTGTATTATCAAGTGAATGAGCTAAATCATTTAATATTTTGTGATTTTCATATAATTTGTCGCTAAAACCACCAGTAACAGTTATTTCATTACTTAAACCCCAAACAAAAATAGAAGGATGATTATAATTCTGAACAATTAATTCTTTTAATTGTGATCTTGTATTCTCACAGCCTTCTTCCATGTGTTCACTAATATAAGGAATTTCTGCCCAAATTACAAACCCATATTCATCAGCTAAATCATATACATATTGATCATGTTGATAATGAGCTAATCTAATCGTTGTAGCCCCCATTTCCTTAATGATGTCCATATCTTTTTTATGCATTTCTTTTGTTAAAGCATAACCAACACCTTCTCTATCTTGGTGTCTACTTACACCAATAAGATTATAAGTTTTATCGTTTAAGAAAAATCCTTTTTCTGGGTCAACTTTAAAACTTCTAAAACCAAAAGAATCGTGAACTTCATCATTTGGTAATTTTGCTACAACTTTATATAAATGAGCATCGTTTAAACCATTCCATAAAATAGGGTCTTTAACCTTAAAATCTAAACTTGCATATTCTTTACTAACTATTGTTTTTTCTAAACCTACAGATTTATTATTTTCATCAAAAATTTCTACTTCAACAGGTAAATTATTAGAATTAGAGAAATAAAGTTCAATCTTGACCATACCATCAATATAAGGAGTAATCTTTAAACCATTGCCACCAAAATAATCTAAATCAAAATGAGATTTATCCACTTCAATAAGATTTACGTCCCTATAAATTCCACCATAAAAAGTAAAATCTGCAACTTGAGGATAAACTTCTCTACTATAACTATTATCAACATAGCAAATTAAAATATTATCTTTATCGTTTTCTATAAATTTTGAAATATTGAATCTAAATCTTGAATATCCGCCTTTATGAGAACCAACTAAATGATTGTTTAAGAAGGCTGTTAAAACCATATTTGCGCCATTAAATTCAAGATATACTTCTTTATCTTTATTATCTAATTTGCCTAAATTTTTATAATAGATACATTCTCCTCTATAATAATCTCCACCTCCATCGTTACCATCTATATTATTCCAGGTATGTGGAATTGAAATTAATTCCATTTCGTCTGGATTTACTTTTTGTGGAAAACTTATTTTTTTAGTGAATAACCAATTATTATTAATGTTTACTTCTCTTCTCATAGCCCCTCCTAAAAGTGAGGGCCTTAACCCTCACTTTTGATTTATTTTTCTACTTCGTCTTTTTTATCTTCACGCATGATTTTTTGAGCTTCTACAGCATCATTTTTCATGCTTGAATTTTCTTCTTTTGCTTCTTTTTTAAGTTCGACAATATTTTCTTGAACTTGAATCATTCTCTCTTTTGTTAATGATAATTTTTTCATTGCGAGTTCGTTTAACAACCAACCAATAATTGGTAAACCACAATATAAGACAACTACAATAATTCTAATTCCCATAGTAAGAGGATCGCCAGCTTGTGGAATTTTTGATCCAGTATAACCAACAATTCCTATCAAAAGCGTAGCAACCATTGGAGCAACCGAACTAATTAATTTATCAATAAATGAATAAACGGCTGAGACAGTTGCAGGCAAATATTTACCAGATCTTTCAAGTTCATAATCGACTACATCCATTCTCATAGCTCCAGTCGCTGCACTGACAACCATCTTAAGAGCATTATTACCTAACATTAAAACAAAGAACAAAATAAGTGGTAATCCTATACTTCCTGCGCTCTTTTCTGGAACGAACATAATGAATAAAGCAAATAACACGTTCCAAGCAATACAAGCCCAAGACCAAATAATCATGACTTTTCTATTTCCTTGTTTTCCTGCAAGTTTAGCACCGATAAATGCAAATATAATACTTGGGAGCATTGCAACAACTGAAACAATTGATGAACCAACCATACTTCCTAATAAAACACTAAACAATAATGTTGAAATAACGGATTGCGAAGATACTGTTTGTGCAAGTTTATCACTTGTTGCAGCAACAAGATATCTTTGGAATTCTTTGTTTTCTTTAACCAACAACCACATATCTTTAAATGAAACTTTGGTATTTTTAATACCCTCAAAGTTTTCTGGTTTATCATATGGAGTTAAACCAATGCAAGTTAACACTAAAGCTAAAAACGAAACGCCAACTACAATAAAGTTTGAATAAAAGAAAACTTCATTTGTCCATTGATAATCGGTTGAACCATTTGGCAATACAATTGAAATACCAAATTTTGGTAATATTGCAGTAATAATTACCATAGAGATAATCATTGGTGAAAGATATGAATAAATAGTTTGCCATACACCTAACATTGGACGTTGTTTTGGATCATTTGTTAAGATGTTTCCAGTCATATTTCCTGTACAACTAACAAATGTGTAACCAATAATGTACAAAGCATAAATTAAAATAAAGACAGTAATACCTAATGGGCTTGATAATTGTTGAGCCTCATCTGCAAAACTAAATTTACCCGCAAAAACATTACATAATAATGTAGTTGCAATAGCCATCAGTAACCAACCAAGGGCTAAAAAGAAACGCATTTTACCAAATTTTGATTTAAATTTCTCGATTGCTAATGCGATAATTGGATCTGTAACACTATCAAAAACACGTGATAATGTAATAAGAACACCGACGACTCCTGTTGCGATTGCGTAACCTAAGTTACCAATGTACGCAGCATACCCCAATAATACATAGAAGGCCATTTGGATTACACCAGTCATTGAACCAAGTGCAATATGCCAAGTCTTTGCCTTTCTATAAGGGTTTTGTTGAACATTTTCTGCCATAAAATCTCCTTAAAAGAATATTTCTTTTTTATTTATTTCAATAGTAAATTAGTTTTTAAATAATTTTTAGAATAATATTGCTTAATAATCGTAATTTCTTGCTATAATATGTATACTATGGTTAATTTACTTGCTGATTTAATAAGAAATATACTCGATGTAGATGTTTTTATAGTTGATCAAGAATTATCAAATTTATCAACTTTTGAATCCCAAAAAAATTATAGCGAATTTTCTATAGATTTTAATGGTCAATTCTTGAAGGAACATTTACTATCTATACAAAATAACAAATTTTATGAATTAGTGGATAATCTAAATCAAAGAATTTTTATATTTAAAGAAGGAGAATCAATTTTGATTGTTGGCCCATATTTAAAAAGATTTTTAAGTGAAATAGAAATCGAAAAAATAGCATCATTAAATAGAGTTCCTCCATCTTTAATAAATTCATTTAAACTCTTCTATTTTAGTCTTCCAATACTCGAGTCCTACCATATCGAAAGAACAATAAACAGTATTTTAAAATCTTTATATAAAGGTAAATTCTATCCCTATATTTATGTAAAAATAAATAATTATAAAGAAAAGAAACCATTTGAAAGAGAATTTAAAGAAGGAAATGTTACTGAAGAAGCAATTTACGAAAAATATGAAATTGAAAACTCTTTACTTTATCAAGTTGAACATGGCCAAGTTGAATATATTAAATTAGCTTTAGAAAATATAGCAACAGTTTCTCAAGAAGATTATTTAATTGATTTTTATACGTTAAATCCTCAAGCTGCTATGGCATCATATAGAACATTATTAAGAAAATCTGCTGAAAAATCAGGTTTGCCTGTCCCTATAATTGATAAAATTATCTCAAAACATACTCAAATAATGGTTTCATCAACTTCGATGGCAGAACAAATGAAAAGCCTTGCGTCATTAGCAATAGAGCTAACAACAGAAGTAAGAAATTACTTAATGAATACAACATATAAAAGCAAAACAATTAAAAATATATGTGAATATTTGTATATCCATTCTAACGAAAATCTCTCTATTGATGAGATAGCAAAAAAATTTAATATGAATAATTTCTATCTTTCACATCTGTTTAAAAAAGAAACTAACAAAACAATAGTAGAATATATTGAAGATATAAGAATAATGAAAGCAAAAGAAATGCTCAAAGATAATGCATTATCGATTGCTGAAATTGCAAACTTAGTCGGCTATGATGACAATAATTATTTTACTAAAGTATTTAAAAAGAAATGCATGATGACTCCAAGCAAGTTTCGATCAGCAAACGAAAAATAATAGTTTTATTAAGTTTAATCATCTATCTCCAATATTCTTTTTGGGTTCTCAATTGTAATTAAATTAAAATCTTTCTTTGTTAACATCTATACTACTCCAAGTGTCTCAACCAACATTAAAACTTAAAAAACATAATTCTTTAATTAAAGATATGTCATAATAGTTTACACTAATTTTTGAAACCGGATTGCTCATTGATAAAAGATTTACAAATATTAAAGATTAAGGTTAAAAAAAGCATCGTTGTATAATCCAAGCCCATATTTATCTCTTAATTTTTCATAAAACTTCTCATTAAATTTATTTTTCTTAAAACTTTCTTTATAAATTTCGTTTTTTACTTCTTCAAATACTCTATCTGGTTCATTAGTGTAAATTGAACCATAGTATTTACCAACATTTACAAAAATTTCATAGTCAGCTTCAAAATCGCCATCTATTACAACATAACGTTGAATTTCATATTTTTCTTCTAAAACAAGATCTAATTCTAAATATTTGCCATTATAATGACGTCGACTTTCACTAAAGTAATTAGTAACATCCTTCCATTCTTTTGCCATAAAATTTCCTTTCCTATAATATGTTAATATAATACCGAATATTTTATTCAACTAAAATAAAAAATAGGGATTAAGCGTATAAAAAGTCTATAGTGCAAATCAAGATTTTTTAATTTATTTATAACTTAAAAATTAAAATTAAATTATTCTGCAGAAAACTGGTTAATAAAATAATAATACGAATTAAAAAGTTTATTTATCACTTGTATATCTTTTTTCCATTGATACTACAGTTTCAACATGTACTGTGAATGGAAACATATCTATAGGTTGAACATTTAATATTTTATAATCCTTGGATAAAATTTCTAAATCTCTAGCAAGAGTTGAAGCGTTGCATGAAACATAAATCACTCGTGAAGGCGAAAGTGTCATAAGTGAATTTAAAAATATATCATCACTTCCTTTTCTTGGAGGATCCATTAAAACAACATCAATGTGTTGTTTTTTTGAAGCTAAATTTAGCATATATTTGCTTGCATCATCACATACAAATTCAACATTATTAATTTTATTCGCTTTTGCATTATTTTTTGCATCAATAATTGCTTCTTTTACAACTTCAACACCCACTACTTTATTTGCTGCTTTACTTGCAACTAGACCAATAGTTCCAATTCCACAATATGCATCTAAAACTGTATCGTTTTTGGTAATTTTTGCATTTTCAATCGCTAATTGATATAGTTTTTCGCATTGAGTAGGGTTTATTTGATAGAAAGATTTAGGTGAAATTCTAAATGATAAATCACATAATTTATCAATAATAAATCCACTACCATATAAAACAATTTCTTTTTCACCTAATATAACATCAGTTTTTCTTTTATTAACATTTAAAACAATAGTTGTTATTTCTGGACATTTTTTAACTAAGTCTTTTACAAAATTATTTCTTCCAGGAAATAATTCATTAGTCATAACTAAAACAACCATTACTTCTTTTTTATAATACGACGTTCTAATTAATACATGTCTTAAATCACCACTTAATCTATCTTCATCGTATGGTTTTAAATTATATTTTGGCATTAATTCCTTAATGGATTTAAGAATGTTTTTACTTCTTAAATCTTCAATTTCACATGATTCAATAGGAATTATTTCATGGCTGTTTTCTCTATAAAAACCATATACTATGTGCCCTCTTTTATCATATCCAAAAGGAACCTGTATTTTGTTTCGATAATTATATGGACTATCCATTCCTACACAATCATTAACTTTTACTTTTAAATGTCCAATTCTTAACAAAGCTTCTTCAACTTTATGCTTTTTATATTTTAATTGTTCTTGATAACTTAACTGTTGAAATTGACATCCACCACAGGCAGTACAAACTTTACATTTTGGTTGAACTCTAAAAGGCGAAAGCTTAATCAATTTTTTAATCTTTCCATAATAAACTTGCGCTCTTTTATATTGAAGTTCTACTTCTGCTTCTTCACCTACAAATAAACCATCTACAAAAATAATTTTATCATCTTTTTTAATGATACCTTTCCCTTCGCTTGATAAATCCACGCAGGTTCCGCATATGTTTTCTTTCTTAAATCTATTTTTCATCTTTAATATTATGCTAGTTTTAGACTCTATTTGCTATAAAAAAGATTGCGCTATTTTCTAACGCAATCTTTTATTAAATTAATTTTATCTAATTAATCATTAAAGAATCTTCTAACTAAATCTTTTGAATATTCGCAAGTTTCTTCCATATCACCAAAGGCCATAACTTCGCCTGCAAAATATGTGTTGTTTTTTCCTTGCAAAGCTTCAACTTTTTCATACCAACCATCAGCATAGTCTTTACTATTAACATGTGGGAAGTAATACCAATCATCAATTCTTCTAGTTCCTGCAACTTTTAATCCTGAAATTCCAAGATCTTCTAAAGTTGTATCTCTTGCTTTTTCAAATGGAACATCTTCATTACCCAAATGATTTCTTAAAGTAAATGTAACAACTGGTTGTTCTTTAATATCGCTATTGTCCCATCTATGATAGAAGACCATTAAGTGTCCAACAGTTTCAGGAGTCATATTATCAAAATAGTAATATGAAATTTCTGGTGTTGGTTCTACATCAACTGCCATAGTGAAATATTCTTTATGAACAATCTTTGAGAATAATTCTTTTTCTTCTTCACTTGGATCACCATATTTAGCAAATAATTCGAGTGGAGTACAAATAATTAATTTATCAAACTCTTCAACTTTACCATTAAAGGTAACATAGACCTTATTATCTTTTCTTTCGACTTTAGTAACTTCACTATTAAGTAATGCTGGATGTTTTAAGTGACTATTAACACCTCTCCAAATGCTTTCAGTTCCATCATACCAAGTCCATAATTTACCTGTTTTTAGGAATTGTCTAACAGTGAAATAATCTAAATATTTAACGACATATGCTGCTGGAATTTCATCGAAATAACCATATCCAAATGATGTAAATGGTCCTTTCCAGACAAGTTCAGCATCTTCACAATGATTTAGTTTTAAGAAATCCTTAAACGACATTGATAAATCCTTCAAATTAGGATTTGAACCTTTAACATACTTTAAACCAGCATTTTCAACACTTGGTTGATCTGGTTGTAAGCCATCATATTCGCCTTTAGAAACACCTCTATGGCCATTTAAGTCATAACCTTTATATTTTTTAGCCAATAACTTACCTAGTTTTCTCATCTTCATTACTTTCTTTAATAATGCAAGTTTTGAAGATTTCATATCAGTTCCATCAACATTCTTGAAAACCCTACCCATCTTAGGTCCGGTTTCGTGTGTTGTCCCACCGAAAATTTCACATTCATGAACTGCATAATAGGTATCGCAACCCATAACTGCACCCATTTCAAATGAACGTTCAACTTCTTTGCCATCAGCATCGATAACCTTCATCATTGGTGACAAACATTTACCACCAACTCTATTATCTCTTTCATAGACGACATAGTTTTCGTAGCCATTCTTCTCTAAGTACATAGCTGTACTCATACCGGCAGGTCCGCCACCGATAATACAAATTCTAACGTCTTTTTTGTTTGGTTTTTTCATAAATTTTGCCTTCTTTATAAAAATAATACTACTCGAGTTAAGATTTTCAATAGGGATTCGGTAAAAAAATACTTAATTTAATATAAGTATAGATAGCGCCTTTAAAAAATCATCTATGAATATCCAAAACAAAAAGAAAACCATATATGGCCTTCATGATTCATTCATGAATTTGAAATGGGATTTGATGTTAAATTTTAAAAAAGACCACTCATTTGAGTGGTCAAGAATTTATTTATTTGTCATTAATGAAGCAACGTATTTAACTTCTTCATCAACTTTCAATCTTGGGAATAAATTATCGCCTTTAGTTACTTTATTTCCGTCTAAAGTATGTTCATTTAATAAGTTTTTATAATCTCTTTGTTCTTCGCTTAAACCAAGTTGATGATAGAGTTCTTTTGATTTTGTTGCTAAAACAGGTTCTAATAACTTTCCGCCAACAAATAATGTATAAATTAAATGAGACATGACACTTTCAAGATTTGTTTTCTTACTTTCATCTTTTGCAAGATTCCAAGGAGCTGTTTCTTCAATATATTTATTAGCTTTGTCTAAAAGTTCCATAACCTTAATGTAGGCTTCTGTTATTTTTAAATCATCAATTAATTTTTCGTTTTCATTAATGGTTTCTTTAATTAAATCTTCAAGTTCTTTATCTTGTTCATTTACACAACTTACAAATTTTGGAACAATTCCATCAAAATATTTAATAACCATTGCTACACTTCTGCTTAATAAATTGCCAAGGTTATTAACTAAATCCATATTGATTCTTTCGATAAATTGTTCTGGGGTGAATGTTCCGTTTTCTCCAAAAATAATTTCTCTAACAAGATAATATCTAACAGCATCTACACTATATCTTTCTATTAGTGGGTATGGCGAAACAACATTTCCTTTTGATTTGGACATTTTTCCATCTTTCATCATAATAAGGCCATGAACAAATACTCTATCAGGAAGTCTTAAATTCATCGATGCTAAAAATTCAGGCCAATATATAGTATGAAAACGAGTAATATCGGCTCCAATAACATGAATAACTTCACTATCTTCGCTTTCCCAATATTTCTTATAAAGATCATCGTGATCTGTACCATAACCAAGGGCGGTTAAATAATTAAATAATGCATCAACCCAAACATAAGAGACATGTTTTGAATCCTCTAAGAGAGGAACTCCCCATTTAAATGTGGTTCTTGTGACACATAAATCAGTTAATCCAGGTTTAATAAATGTATTAATCATTTCATTTTTTCTACTTAAAGGAGTAACAGATTCTTCTTTATCAAACCAACCATTAACAACATTAAGATATTTTTGAGTTTTGAAAAAATAACATTTCTCGGTCTCTTTTTGAACTGGTCTTCCACAATCTGGACAAACATGATTCTCACCAACTTGAGTATCAGTCCAAAATGACTCACATGGTGTACAGTACCAACCTTCATATTGTCCTAAATATACATCATCATTTTGAATCATATGAGAGAAAACTTTTTGAATAATTTTCCAATGTCTTTCTTCTGTAGTTCTAATAAAATCATCATTAGAAATTTCCATTGTTTTCCATAAATGTTTAAATTGATCACTAATTTTATCAACATATTCTTGAGGAGTAACACCTGCTTCTTGAGCTTTTTTTTCAATTTTTACTCCATGTTCATCAGTTCCGGTTAAAAAATAACATTCATATCCACGCATTCTTTTATTTCTTGCAAAAACATCACACATTGTTGTGCAATAGGCGTGTCCAATATGGGCATTTCCACTTGGATAATAAATAGGTGTAGTAATATAAAATCTCTTTTTCATATTGTGTCTCCTTTTGAATGCTAAAACATTATAACAAAAAACAATCCTTTCGGATTGTTTAATTTGTCTAATTTTCAACTATTTCTTAGCGTTTTTATCTTCTAAATGATATTTCTTATTGAACTTGTCGATTCTACCATCAGCTTGAGTGAATCTTTGTTTGCCAGTATAGAATGGATGGCAATTGTTACAAGTATCAACACGAATTTCGTCTAAAGTTGATTCTGTCTCAAATGTATTACCGCAAGAGATGCAAGTAACTTTACATTTGTGATACTTTGGGTGAATGTTTTGCTTCATTTTTGAATACTCCTTCC
>CAVKEL010000109.1:0-3324 GCA_963655445.1 Acutalibacteraceae bacterium
GTATGAAAGATATTGGTGTATTAATTTCTAGTGATCCAATTGCACTTGATAAAGCTTGTGTTGATTTAGTTTATGCATCAAAAGATCCAGGAAGAGACCATCTTCTTGAAAGAATAAAATCACGACATGGTGAACATATTTTAGAAACAGCTGTTAAACATAATTTCGGTTCATTAGATTATGAACTAATTGATGTTGATAATTTATAAATCCTTTTTTAGATGGATGTGAGGATAATTTTCATCTAAAAATAAAGGTAAATTCATATTCTCATATCCATTTTTAAAATAAAATCCTCTTTTATCGAATTGAGCATCTAAATATATTGTTCTATATCCATTATTTTTGGCATACTTTTCTGCTTCTTTAAGTAAAATTGTTCCTAAATGTTTTCTTCGATAGTCTTTTAAAATTGCAAATCTTCCTAGTTTTAATGAATGTTCATCTTTTTTGATTAATCTTAAAGTTCCAACAGGAACATCATTAAAATACATCAATATATGTAAACAATTATCGTCTAGTTCATCTATATCTACGATATAACATTGTTCCTTAATAAAAACAACTTCTCTAATTTCTTTGATTATTTCGTTAATTTTGTTATAAAATTCAAATTTAATATTATTTTCACTCATATTTACTAATATATGATATTTAACTTCATAAGTAAATTAAAAAGATAAGACTCAATCGAAACGATCATATAATACCGAAAGAATAAAATACATGTTGATTTTTATTGTGTTTTTATATATGATAATAAAGCGCGTGGATCATTGGTGTAGCGGTTAACATGTCACACTGTCACTGTGAAGATCACGGGTTCGATTCCCGTATGATCCGCCACTTATTTTAAAAAATAGGCTGGCCCGGTAGCTCATCTGGTAGAGCAAAGGACTGAAAATCCTTGTGTAGCGGGTTCGACCCCCGCCTGGGCCACCATAGAAAACTTCATCGACAATGTCGATGTTTTTTTATATTTAAAAACCCCACTTGTTTGGGCAATGTCTGAAGTGAAACAAAGTGGGGTTTTATTGAAAGGAGGTCAGTCTATTTTTTAAGTAATGTATTTTCTTGAATTACCTTAGCAACCATATGTTGAGGCACTTCTTGATATGAATCAAATTCACGATTATAGAAACCTGAACCCTTTGTTAAAACTCTTAATTTTGAAACATAATCTTGAATTTCCGCTTCAGGAACAAGAGCGGTAATTTCTTGAATACTTTCTGGTTTTTCATCAATTGAGAGAATTCTTGCTCTTCGTTGATTAAGGTCATTTAAAATATTTCCAGTGTATTCATTATTAACTTGAATATAAACTTTCATGATAGGTTCAAGAATGGTTGGATTACATTTTGCATAAGCTTCTTTAAATGCAATTTGTGCAGCCATCTTGAATGAAAGATCGTTACTATCAACACTATGATATTTTCCATCAAGAAGAATACCTTTAACGCCTAAAACTGGGAAACCAGCAAGTTGTCCTGATTGTAAGCCTTCATAGAATCCTTTTTCAACGGCTGGAATGTAATTTTTTGGAACTGATCCACCGAAAATTCTTTCTTCAAAACAATTTTCTTCGGTAGGTTCAAATCTCATAACAACAATTCCATAGAAACCAGATCCGCCAGATTGTTTAACATATCTTCCTTCGGCTTCAGCACTTCCTCTAATTGTTTCACGATAAACAATTTTTGGAGTAGACATTGTTAAATTGACTTTAAATAAGTTAGAAATTCTTTCTTTAATGAAATTTAAATAAGATTCGCTTAATCCACCAATTAAAAGTTGCTTTGTTTCGTTATTACGTTTAACTTCTAAACAAGGATTTTCTATTTGAAGTTTACCGATAGCTTGCATTGTTTTATCTTCTTCTTTTGAATCGCTAAATGTTAATGCTCTGAAGTAAACTGCAGTTGGGAATTTTGTTGGTTCCATAATAAACACGTTTGCTTTATCACACAATGTATCAGTTGTTTCAAGCTCATCAAGTTTTTGAATTCCTGCGATATCTCCTGCTAAAACTTTATCAAGTGGTGCAAAGTTTCCGCCTTTAATTGAAACTAAGTTATTTACTTTAACTGTTTCATTTAATCTTGGGATATAAACTTCATCACCTGAATGTAATTCGCCACTTAAAACTTTAATAACATTAACAACACCTTTAAATGGATCGAAATAAGTTTTAAAAACGTAAGCGCTGAATGGCTCAGAGGTTGAAGTGGTTCTTTCAACTTCTTCACCCTTTTCATTTTTACCAACATATGGTTTTAAATCGCAACTTGATGGTAAGTAATCAACCAACATTTGTAACATTGTATGCAAACCAATGCATTTAGTTGTGCATCCACAAAGTATTGGTGTTAATTGTCCACTTAAAACGCCAGAATGTAATCCTTTATGGATTTCTTCCATAGTTAAAGTTTCGCCACCAAAATATTTATCTAAAAATTTATCATCTGTTAAAGCTACTTGTTCTTCAATTTTTGTATGAAGTTCAATAACTTTTGCTTTCTTATCTGGGTAGATTTCTTCGTCAACGCATTCCGTTCCATTATATTTTCTTGCTTTCATCGTAATGACATTAACGAATCCATCAAATTGATCTTGGTGACCCATTGGATAAACAAACGAAATTGGGCCGTTTTTATCAAGTTTTTGTGAAATATCTTCTAAAATATCCTCATAAACAATATTCTCTTTATCCATTTTATTAACATAAATTATGGTTGGAATTCCATGTTTTCTTAAAAGACGATAATGTTTAACTGTTTCTACTTCGACTTTTTTACTTGCATCAATGCAAAGAATTGCACCTTTAGCGATATCCATAACGCCTAATGCTTCATAAATAAAGTCATCATTTCCTGGTATATCAATTAAATTAAGTTTGTAGTCTTTGTAATAGATTGGAACAATAGATAATTGACATGAACTAAGTCTATTTTGTTCCTCTTTAGTAAAATCACTGATAGTGTCTTTATTTTCAACACTTCCCCTCTTCGAATTACTGGTAATACTATGTAGCATCTCTACTAACGTAGTCTTACCAGTACCCTGGTGTCCCAAAACTAGAATGTTTCGGATGTTCTCTGCAGAATATTCCATATTATCCTCCTTGTTTATTCTTACTTTGAAATAATTATGTATTTCTACGACACGACTTATATTTATATTCTACAATAGACTCTCGAAAATAAAAATAATTTATTTAAAAATAATCGATTTCATGAGAAGTTTTAGTTTCGCGCATAAAAAAATAAATATTCCCGTCTTTTTAAGTTAGCACAATAATCTTTTTAAGTTATTTTTTATCTAAAA
>CAVKEL010000110.1:0-3104 GCA_963655445.1 Acutalibacteraceae bacterium
ACTATATACAATAATGTTGACATTGTCAACACAATGTAAATAAAAATAAAGAATATCTTTATAACATGAATGACAATCTGATAAATAGGTGGGTCAATTATATTTTGCTATATGCATTTGAAGGAAACTTGATAGGAACTAAAGAAAAGGAGCAATAATCTGTGGTATAAACTTATCTGAGAGAAGGTGACACAAATGAGCTTTGATACAGCATTAAATGATTTAAATACATTTCTAGAACAAGATGCAAAAGATATCATTGACTTGCTTAAGAAATATCAAAAGAGCTCAATTACTGTAAAAACTTCTATTTCTTTAAATGCTTACGATTGTGTAGTTCCTTTTTCTGTTGATCCAGTAAAAGGCGTTCAGGCTAATAAGGATTTGAACGGGAAAAGAGGAAATTATGTATTTGTAATGACCAAGATTTATACTAGGGTTTTGTTTTATAAAAGGAAGATTTTAGATCAAGTTATATTAAGCACAGAGGAATATCCTAACACTTTAATTACAGGAGCAAGACAAGTTGGTAAAACAACTTTGGTTTCATATTTTGAAAGAGAAATGAACTATAAATATTTATCTTTTGATGATACAAAAGTTCTTGAAGATGCAAAAAAATCTGCTAGTGAATTTTTAAAGAAATATGGTGAACATCTTATAATTGATGAAGTTCAAAAATATGAAGATATATTTATTGAAATTGAAAAAATAGTGAATGAAAAAAGAAGATTAGAAGGTTCAAGTAAAGCTAATGGTATGTATATACTTACTGGTTCAGAAAAATTTAACTTAATGAAGGATGTAAGTGAATCAATGTCTGGCAGGGTTGGGATAATTGAAATGCAACCACTAAGTCAAGCAGAGATTAGAGGTTGGGAATCTTCACCTTTTATCATTGATAATGATAAATTATTTAAAATTTCAAATGAGAGAAATTTAAACGAAGATGAATTATATGAATCTATTGTTAGAGGTTTTTACCCTGCAAGATGGGAAATTTTAAATAAACCTATTAAAAATTATTATGCAAATTATATAAAAACCTACATTGAACGCGATGTTCTAAGATTAATTAATCTTAAAGATAAATTAAAATTTGAAAATTTTTTAAAAGTGATAGCTGCATCAACTGGGCAAGAATTAGTGATAAATAATATTTCAAAAGTTGTTGGAATAGACAATAAAACAGTTATGTCTTGGATTACTATAATTTTAACAAGCGATATAATTTCTCTTCTTTCTCCTTTTAGTGAAACATCAATTAATAAAAGAATTGTTAATAGGCAAAAATTGTATTTTTGTGATACAGGGCTTGCTTGTTATCTTTTAGGAATTGATACTCCAAATACTTTGGTTATGTCAGTATTTAAAGGAAGACTTATTGAAACATATATTTATAACGAAGTAAGAAAATCTTATTTAAACGAGAATATTCCATTTAATGCTTTTTATTATCGAGACAATAATGATAACGAAATTGATTTAATAATTTTAAACGATGGTAAGCTTGATTTAATAGAATCAAAATCAGGAAAAAACTTCGGCATAAGTAGTGTAAAAGGTTTTAAGGCTCTTGAAAGAACAAGTTATGACATAAATGGTAAATGCTTAATTTGTACTGCTTTAGAACCATATAAAATAACTTCTAATATTTATGCTTATCCTTTTACAGTTATTTAAAATAAGCTAATGTAAAATGTAGATTTTAGATTAACAAAATAATAAGCATATTAGATGTATTTTCGAAATAGGGCATTTTACAGTTTATGCCAATAATTTATCAAAGTAATATTAAGTCGAATAATTATTAGCACTCATACCATGATTATTTTTATAAATACTAGAAGATAAAAAATATCTTTTAGAATTATTGAATACTAAACAATTTGAAAACAATTATTACATATGTACAAACAAATATAGAGATATTTGGAGGCAATAGTGGTGGTCCCGTGTACAATAAAGAAAATAATGTTATAGGAATAATGTCACTAAAATTATAGTGAACCCTTAAAGTTTTTCCAATAACCTGGTCCAATTTCAGGGGGTTCACTATAGAAATATTCAAGAGCATTAATTTGGCTTTGGAAAATGATATTTTTGTAGTATCGTCTATCGGTGATTTTCAAAATGATAACGCAAATTTACATTAGATTTTTTAGAAAGATGATAACCTTCCTTTTTGAAATTGCTCTAATCCTAATTTTTAGTTAATATTTATAAAAGTTGCTATACATAGGGATTTTGATGACTTTTGATGCAAGAGGGGCAGCGTTTAAGCTGTCCCTCTTGCAATTAGTCATTATTATCTTATGATAACATACGCTGAATATCTCGCCCATTATAAATGATTCTGATAATTTTCACCTTCCAAACTGTTGAATCTATCATATAGAAAACAATAAAACTGAAGTGAACCCCTCAAGTCTTTCCGATTGCTCGGTCCAACTTTGGGGGCTCACTTCATTTCTAAAGATGCTTTTAAATTAATATTTATTTTGACTTGTAATTATTTTTTGAATAGTTCAGAGTGTGAACCTACTCGATAGAGCATAAGAACAAGTACATTGTTGTTAATCTCATAAATTAGTAACCAATCAGGTTCAATGTGACATTCACGAGTTCCCTTGTAATTACCACTAAGATCATGGTCATGGTATTTTGCATCTAATGTTTCTCCATTAGCTAAGATTTCGATTGCTTCGAATAATTTATCAAGATTTTTGTTTTGCTTTTTAGCGAGTTTTATATCCTTTTTAAATTGATTGGTAAACTGAATTTCATATTTCATATTTCTAACGCACCCTTAAGATCTTCAATGCTTGAATATCTTAAAGCATTTGAATCAGCTAAAAGTTTTTTCCCCTCTTCGATAGCAGCTGATGTGGTATCATTAGGTATGTCCAACTTCAAATCAAATGGAATACCATGTTCTCTGATAGCTGTTCTTAAAAATATATTAATTGCAGTTGTCATATTCATACCAAGTGCACTAAAAATTTCCTCAGCTTGATCTTTTATTTCTTTATCAATTCTAATATTTAAATTAGTCATTGCCATAGAATTATACCTCCATCTAATTAAACTATATACAATAATGT
>CAVKEL010000111.1:0-9872 GCA_963655445.1 Acutalibacteraceae bacterium
TTCCTTAATTGTTAATGTTGATTTAGTTTTTGATGTTAATGTTGTTTCAAGTTATAGCGGAAATATTTTTAAAACAAAAATAAATGTTAAAGATGATTTATATTTCACAGATTCAAAATCTCTTGATTCAGACGAGTTTATTTTAATTAATGATGAGATTGATTTAGATAATTATATTTATTCTCTATTGATAACATCTATCCCACTTAACATCCACAAACCTAATGAAAGTCTCCCAAAAGGCGATGGTTATCGTGTTTTAACCGAAGAGGAGTTTAAAAAGGAAAAAGAAGAAAGCGGTGGGAATGCTTTTGATGCTTTAAAAGACATAGATTTTGGAGATTAACATATTTATAATCGAATTCATTCGATTATATCAATAAAAAATCATTTAAGAATTTTTGCAAAAGTATATTGCAAAGATTCTTTTTTTTATTTATTATATAATCACAAGTGGAAGAAAGTGGGAGAAAGTGTAAATTATGTTTCTTGGAAGCTATGATTATTCTCTAGATGATAAAGGCCGTCTAGTTATTCCTAGCAAATTCAGAAATGAGATTGGTGAAAAACTATATCTCATGAAGGGATATGACGGATGTATTTCAATCTACAAAGAATCAGATTTCAACAACGCACTTTTAAAACTACAATCTCTTCAATTTGAGAAGGAGAAAGCTAGACTCCATCTAAGAGTTCTTCTTGAAACAGTAGTTGAGTTAACACTCGATAAAGCTGGAAGAATTCAAATTCCTACCAAGACACTTCAAAAGTATTGTATTGGTAAAGCCGTTAAAATCATTGGTCTACTCGATCATTTCGAAATCTGGGATAGTGAATCATGGGAAAAATACCGTGATAATCACGAAAAAGACTTTGAAAAAGATGCAGAAGATTTGTTAAAAGATGAAAAGTAACGAGCACAAGCCTGTATTACTTAATGAAGTGATTGAAGGTTTAGATATTAAAAAAGATGGCATTTATGTTGATTTAACCTTAGGAAGAGCTGGACATAGTTCAGAAATATTAAAAAAACTCGGACCTAAAGGGTTGTTGATTGGACTTGATCAAGATGAAGAAGCAATTGAAGCAAGTCAAGAGAAGTTATCTAAAATTTCTCCAAATTTCAAAATTGTAAAAACCAATTTTGTAAACGTTAGAAAAGTTTTAGATGAACTTAACATTAAAGAAATTGATGGTGCATTATTTGATTTAGGAGTAAGTTCACCTCAATTTGACGAAGATTACAGAGGATTTTCATATCGTTTCGATGCACCTCTTGATATGAGAATGGACCTCAGTCGTTCTTTGACAGCTAAAGAAATAGTTAATACGTATTCTTTAAACGAATTAAATAAAATATTTAAAGAATATGGTGAGGATCGATATTCTTATCAAATTGCTAAAAATATTGTTCGTAAGCGAGAAAGTAAGCCTATAGAGACAACTTTAGAGCTTGTGGATATTATAAAAGCATCTAAGCCTAAGAAAGAATTGGAGATTATTGGACATCCTGCTAAGCAAATATTTCAAGCATTAAGAATAGAAGTAAATGATGAACTTAATGTTTTAAGTAAAGCGTTAGAGGATGTAATTAAATCTTTAAAAGTTAACGGAAGAGTATGTGTCATATCTTTCCAATCATTAGAAGATAAAATAGTCAAAAATTTATATCGAAAATATTCTGTAATTGAAGGAAATAGAATAAATGATTATATAGATCCTAAAAATATAAAAACTCCTGATTATAAAGAAGTTAACAAAAAAATAATTATAGCAGGGGAAGAAGAATTAGCTGATAACCATCGTGCAAAAAGTGCAAAATTAAGAATTTTAGAAAAATTAAAATAAGGAGAAAAATTTTATGAAAGACAAATTAATTAGATATCATCACAAGGCCGCTTATTACAAATTCAAGAAAGCTTGTATTGGATGCTCAATCTTTGTTGTTTCATCAATTTTAGTTGCTCTACCAATCAGTTTTGGTTTAAACATGGTTAAAGCTAATGAAATCGCAAAATCAGAAAAAGCAAATACTAATTTAAATGTTGATTATTTGCATTTCTAGTTATTTAAATTTGATTTAAAAGAGCTTTTTAGTTCATTAAATAATACCTCCTTTCTAAAAAGACGGAAAAAATCCGTCTTTTTTTCTACTTGTTATATACTAAATATTTACTAAATAACACCTAAATTGTTATCGGCAAATTATATTTTTTTAGATTGTAAATAATAGACATTAATAATATAATTATTAATAGTTATGGAAAAAGAAATTGCAGCATTAGAGATAAGAAGTAAAACTATTACTCTTGTATTAGGAAATGTTCAGGATAACAAGGTGAACATTACTAATTGTGTCGTAAGACCTCTCTCAGTCGCCTTAAAAGATGGCGAAGTTTTAGATAGCAGTAGTTTAACAAATGATATTAAAAACATGATGGTCATCGAAGATCGTGAACATAATGTTAAGATCAATGTTAACGAAGTTGCCCTTGTTTTACCTCCATATGGCTTAGAGGTTTTTAATAGCCAAAAAAGAACAACAGTAGTTTCACCTACATCAAAAATTGAAAAAATTGATATCACAAATGACATTATGATGTTAAAAAAGGAAAAAATTCCTTCACCAAATGTCTCAATAATCGATATTATTCCAAATTATTTTTTGATTGATGGTGACAAGAAGTTTACTGAACCTCCTATTGGTGAATCTAGTACACAAATACTTGTAGATGCAAATATTTATTCATTAAATACAAATTTAGTTCAAGATTTAATGGATGCAGTTGCTCGTGCAGGAATACAAATCAGAAGAAATGTTATTGCTCCAATCGCTGCTTCTCAATTATTTGCAAACTATAAATATTCAATAGTTACTTATGTTTTAGTTGATAGCGGAAGAAAAACAACCAGTTTATCATTTATTGGAAATAACGTTGTTTATTCTTCAAAATTCTTCTCTCTTGGTTTTGATGTTTTGGTTGATAGAGTTGCTGAAAGTTTTAATTTATTAAAAGCTGATGCTGAAGAATTAGTTAATTTATATGGATATGACGATAGAAAATCAACATTGAACCCATCAATTTGTACATCCACAATTGATGGAAAAGAAATTAAATTCTATCAAGACGATTTAAATGCAATTGTTGTTAAATATTTCCAAGACTTTATAACGCAATTTAACGATACATTAGCAGATATTACTGCCGAGTATCGTGATATCTTAAATAGTTTGAATTTAGTTTTCATTGGTGAAAACTTTAAGATTAATGGTTTTAAAAACTATTTAAATAAATTTATTACTAACTTTACATGCAATTTCCCAGTTTTACCAAATGTTGGAATTCAAGATTCAAGTTTAGTAAATTGTGCTGGTGCAATACTACTTTCCTCAGTTTATAAAGGAACTTTGGAAGATGATATTAAAGGTCGTATTAATGAAATAACTCGTGAAAAACAACACGATGTTTATAGTGAAACTAAGGACGAATTATAAGGAGGCTTTATAACATGAATGAAGATTTAGATAATTTTGAACCGGTTGCAAAAATAGCGGTTATAGGTGTTGGTGGTGCAGGCAATAACGCAGTCAACAGAATGATTGATGATAACATAGCTAATGTTTCATTTTATGTTGCTAATACCGATAAACAAGCTCTTTCACTTAGTAAGGCTCCAAATAGATTAATTCTTGGCGAAAATTTAACCAATGGTTTAGGTGCTGGTGGTGATCCTGCAATTGGTGCTAAAGCAGCGGAAGCATCAATTGATGAAATAAAACAAATAGTTGAAGGTTGTAATATGGTATTTATTGCGGCTGGTATGGGTGGTGGAACTGGTACGGGTGCTGCTCCTATTATTGCAAGAGCCGCAAAAGATGCTGGTGCATTAACGATTGGAATTGTTACAAGACCTTTTACATTTGAAGGAACTAAAAAATTAGCATTAAGTGTTGAAGGGCTTAATAATTTAAAAGCAAATTGCGATGCTTTAATTGTTGTAAGTAATGATAAACTTTTAATGGATGCTGGAAATTTGCCAGTTGGTCAAGCTTTTAGTGAATCTGATAAGGTTTTAGCTCAATCAGTTCAAACTGTTACAGATTTAATTTTGACACCTGCAATTATTAACCTTGATTTTGCTGATGTTAGAAGAACATTAGAAGATTCTGGAATTGCTTTAATTGGTTTTGGTGCTGGTGAAGGCGAAAACAGAAGTGAAGATGCAGCTTTAAATGCATTAAATTGTCCATTAATTGAACAACAAATTAGAGGCGCAAGAAAAGCAATTTGTCACATCACATGTGGTCCTCAAGTTTCTTTATTTGAGTGCCAAGAAACAGTTCAAAATATTATTGAACAAAGTGGTGGTAGAATTGACCTCAAATTTGGTATTGCAATAAATGATCAATTATCAGATCAAATTTATGTTTCGATTATTGCTGGAGATTTCGATACTGATATAGATTTCTCAAATGTTCAAAAACTTGATCCATCAACGTTATTAAAGAAAGAAAAGAGTGTTGATAATACTCCATTATTTAATGAAACAAGTGGTGATGATAGTGGTGTAAATCCTTCTCAAGATTTTGAAGAAGTCAAGGATGAAATTCCTAGCGATGATCAAGATATTATTCCAAATTTCTTAAGTGGAAAATAATTGATTTAGAAAAGTAAATTAAATATTATATTTAAAGTAAAAGACACGTTTTGTTTATAACTATTTTAGAGAGCGATTGATGTGGTGAAAAATCAAATATAAATAAACAAAATATCACTTTGAAAAGTTGTTATTATATTAAATAAGTGATAGAAGTATTTTCTTCTATAACTAAGGTGGTACCGCGTATATTACGTCCTTAGAAATCGTTTCTAAGGACGTTTATTTATTTAAAGGAGAGCGTAATTTATGGAACTTAAAGAAAGTTTATTAATGGGTAAAAGTAATTTTGAAATGAGAGGTAATCTCAATCAAAAAGAACCAATTTTAGTTAAAAAATGGCAAGATGATGATATCTATAATAAAATGCAAGAAGATAGAGATTTAGGAGAATATATCCTTCATGATGGCCCACCATATGCAAATGGTGCGATGCATTGTGGACATATGCTAAATAGAGTATTGAAAGATTTTGTTGTTAGATATAAAAACATGCAGGGTTATAAAACTCCATTTGTTTTAGGTTGGGATACTCATGGTCTTCCAATTGAAAACCAAGTTACTAAAAGTGGTGTAAATAGAAAAACTACTCCTCTTCCAGAATTTAGAGAAAAATGTAAAGAATATGCTTTAAAACAAGTTGAAAATCAAAAAACAGGTATTTTAAGACTTGGTGTTTTAGGTGATTATAATCATCCATATTTAACTCTTCAAAAAGAATATGAAGCCGATGAAATCCATTGTTTTGCACTCATGGCTCTTAAAGGATTAATTTATAAAGGATTAAAACCTGTTTATTGGTCACCATCTAGTGAATCAGCGCTAGCTGAAGCAGAAATCGAATATCATGATGTTAAAGCTTATACAGTTTATGTTGCTTTTAGTGTTAAAGATTCAAAAAATGTTTATCCTAGTGATGCTAAGTTTATTATTTGGACAACTACTCCATGGACACTTCCTGCAAACTTAGCAATTTGTGCTCATCCAGATTTTGTTTATGGTTTATTTGAAACTAATTTAGGAAAATTTATTTTCTTAACTTCATTAAAAGATAAAATCGTTGAGCATATTGGCTTTACAAAATGCGATTTAGTTAAAGAATATAAAGGAAAAGAACTTGAAGGTATTGTTTGTAAACATCCATTCTACGATAGAGATAGTTTAGTAATTAATGGTGATTATGTCACAGATAGTGATGGTACTGGTTTAGTTCACATTGCTCCTGGACATGGTGAAGATGACTATAATGTTTGCTTAAAATATGGAATTAAACCATATTGCCCAGTTGATGAACATGGAAAAATGATGGAAGAATGTGGTTCTAGACTTGCTGGTCTTTTCTATGAAGATGCAAATAAAGTTGTTTTAGATATATTAAAGGAAAATAATGTTTTACTTAAAGAAGAAGATATTGTTCATAGTTACCCACATGATTGGCGTACACATAAACCAGTTATCTTTAGAGCAACTCCTCAATGGTTCTGCTCAATTGATCCAATTAGACAAGAATTATTAGATGAAATCGAAAGAGTTCATTGGACTCCTGAATGGGGATGCCAAAGAATGAAGAATATGATTAAAGATCGTAATGATTGGTGTATTTCAAGACAAAGAATTTGGGGTGTACCTCTTCCAATTATTTATTGTGAAGATGGAACTCCAATTATTGAAAAAGAAGTCTTCGATCATATAGAATCAATCATTAGAAAAGAAGGAAGCAATGCTTGGTACACCAAGAGTGAACTTGAATTATTGCCAGAAGGATATAAAAATGAACATTCGCCAAATAATGTCTTTAAAAAAGAAAAAGATATTATGGATGTTTGGTTTGATAGTGGATCAAGTTTCGCTGGCGTATTAAAAGAAAGAGGACAAAAATATCCAAGTGATCTTTATCTTGAAGGAAGCGACCAATATCGTGGATGGTTCAACTCTTCTTTAATTATTTCAGTAGCATGTTATGGAAAAGCACCTTACGAAAATGTTGTCTCTCATGGCTATGTTTTAGATGAACATTGGGAGAAAATGTCAAAATCTGCTGGCAATGGTATTGATCCAATTAAAATTGCTAATGTATTTGGTTCTGATATTTTAAGATTGTGGGTTGCGACTACTGATTACCAACAAGATGTTAGAATTAGTGAAAATCTAGTAAAACAAAATGTTGAAGGTTATAGAAAAATTAGAAATACATTTAAATTTATGCTTTCTAATTTAATTGATGGTAACGATGAATACTTTGAAGAAAAAGACAAAGTTCCATATGAAAAATTATCTTTGGTTGATAAATACATTGTTCAAAGACTACACGAGATGACTAATAATTTCATTGATGCATTTGATAAATTTAGTTTTAATGGTGCCATGAATGGATTATTTAAGTTTGTAAGCGATGATTTATCATCATTCTACTTAGATATCACTAAAGATTCACTTTATTGTGATGGAAAAGATAGTTTAAGAAGAAAACAAATTCAAACTGTTTTTGCTGAATGTGTTTCAACTCTAATGAGATTATTAAACCCAATTCTTCCATTTACTATGGATGAAGTTAATCAAAACTTCTCATTAAAAACAAAGGAAAACGTACAACTATATAGATATCCAAAAAAAGATAACAATCTAGACACTAAATTAATTCAATCATTCCAAAAGAACGTTGTAGCTTTAAGAAATGATGTTTTAAAAGCAATTGAAGAAAAGAGAAATGAAAATGTCATTCACTCTTCTCAAGAAGCATCACTAGAAATCGAATTAATCAATGATGAACTCAAGAAGTTCATGAATGAATTTGGTTCGAACGATCTAAAAGAATACTTCATTGTAAGCGATGTAAAATTTGTTGATTCTTTAAATGAAGGTTATAGTGGAGATGTTTCAAAAGTAGCTGTAAAGCATCATTCAGGAATTAAATGTGATAGATGTTGGAATTATTTTGATGAAGATGAAATTGAAGAAATAGAAGGAGTTCATGTATGCAAGAGATGCCATCAAGTGCTCAAGAAATAATTGAAGAAAATAATTCTTCAAAAGGAAAGGCTTTCTTAAAATGGTTCTTTGAATCATTTATTTGGCTTGCCATCATACTTTTTGCCCTTGATATAATTACAAAATTTATCGCTTATTATAATTTGCCGGTTGGTGAATCTGTAAAAATTAAAGGTTTTGAATGGCTATTTCAATGGACATTAACTTTTAATACAGGTGCTGCTTGGGGTGCTGGTGGAGATAAAATAGTAACTAGAATTTTATTATGCTTTATTAGTTATGCTGCAGCAGCCTTTATTATTTATTATTACGTAAAAAATAGAAAAACTCTTAATAAATTTCTTAAAGCCGTTATGATGATTGTTTTAGCTGGTGATATGGGAAATTTAATTGACCGTACTTTCTCATTTTTCCCAATTGATACAATTTATGCAAAAGGTGTAGTTGATTTTATTGATATCACACCTTTAATTAAAGGTTTTGGAATTTTCAATTTTGCTGATAGTTGTTTATGTGTAGGAATTGCTATGCTTTTAGTTTATGAAATTGTTTTAATGTTTAAAGAAAAAGATAATAGTAAAAAGGAAGAAAAGAAATAATGATTAAAACTTATAAAGTTAGTAGTGAACATCATGATTTAAGAATTGATAGGTATCTAGCTTTATTAGAACCTAAATTTTCTCGTGTTTATTTTTCTAATCTTATAAAAAATAATAACGTAACCGTAAATGAAAAAAGTATCTCTCCATCTTATAAAATTAAAGAAAATGATGAGATATTAGTTAATTTTATTGAAGAAGAATTTAATCCTGATGAAATTAAACCTTATAAATTTGATTTAGATATAATTTATGAAGATGAAGATGTAATTGTCATAAATAAACCAAAAGGTTTGGTTGTTCATCCAGGTGATGGACATCATGATGATACTCTTGTAAATGCCTTAATCTATGCAAATAAAGAATTATCAAATGTTAATGGACTAGAACGTGTTGGAATAGTCCATAGAATTGACAAAGACACGAGCGGACTTCTTTTGGTTTGTAAAAATAATTATGCTCATACCTTTATTGCCGAGCAACTACAAAACCATACAATGCATCGTGAATATTACGCATTAGTTATGGGAAGAATTGAAGAAGAAAACGGTAAAATTAATGCACCAATTGCAAGAGATAAAAATAATAGAATGAAAATGTGTATTGATCCAATTAATGGAAGGGACGCTGTTACTCATTTTACAGTTATTCAAAGATATGAAAAATATACATTATTAGATTGCAAATTAGAAACTGGAAGGACTCATCAAATTAGAGTTCATATGGAATATATAAAGCATCCTGTCGTTGGCGATCCTTTATATGGAAAAAATAATTGTGGAATATACAATAATGGTCAATTATTGCACGCTTATAAATTAACCTTCATTCATCCAACAACAAAAAAAGAGATGACGTTTGAAGCACCTCTTCCAGATTATTTTAAACAAGTTTTATCAATTATTAAATAAGTCAATTTTAGTGACTTCATCATAGTTTTTGAAGTTTTGCTTACACAATTTAGCAAAGCTTTCTAAACCAAATTTTTTAATATATTCTGTTGAAAATTGATTAACATTTTCTCCAGCTCCAAATGGAATTTTCATGCCGATTTTTTTCGACATAAAACTCATTTCTTGCAAGAAATAATAACGTGCTATACAACTTGCTAATGCAACACTAGGAAAATATGATTCTCCTTTTTCTTTAAAAACTAAACCATCTTCAATGTGTTCAATCCCTTTTAAATATTCAAAGTAATTTTCTTTTGGAGTGAATTGATCGATGTATAAATTTGATACATATGGAAATCTAGCATGAAGTCTTGATAAAACATGATTATGTAAAATACACTTGATTTTAACCATATTAAAACCATTCTTGGTCGCATTATTATAACGTTCATTACTTAAAATCTTATATTCAAAATAAACCTTTTTAAGAAAGAGTGGAACAATTTGTAGAATTTTCTGATCTGTAAATTTCTTACTATCTTTTATATTGTATTCTTCAATTAATTTCATTGTTTCTTGATCACAATATGCTGCGCAAACTACAATTGGGCCTAAAAAATCGCCAGTTCCAACTTCGTCACTGCCAATTTGTTGATCAACATCAATATAAAAAGCTGATTCTTTTTGTATTTTTTCTTTTTTAGCAACAAATTGAGATTCACTTGCATAGTTT
>CAVKEL010000112.1:0-12180 GCA_963655445.1 Acutalibacteraceae bacterium
GTGTTATTGGTTATGAAGGCAAAGAGCACACAATTAAAGCTGGTGAAAATTTCCATTTTGCAAAAGGTGGACTTCATAGTGTTAAAGCTAATAAAAAGTTTAAAATGGCTTTACTTTTAACTTTAGAATAATTATTAAAAACTATACCAAAAAAGCTTGCTCAAATCAGGGCAAGCTTATTTTTTAAAATATTTTTAAATATTAATAACCTTTTTTACCTAAGAGGTGGAACATATTCTTTTTATAGATTTCAACACCAGGTTGATTAAATGGATTAACGCCAAGCATATAAGCGCTCATTGCACAAGCATTCATAAAGAAACTCATGAAATGACCTAATGTATTCGCATTTAATTTATCTAAAGTTAAGGTAATATTTGGAACATCGCCAACTTCTGAGTGAGCTTTTAAAGTGCCTTGATATGCTTTATGGTTGACGAAACTTAAATTTCTATCAGCTAAATAATTTAAACCATCAAGATCTTCCTTGTCTTCTGGAATAATAATGTCATCGCTTGGATTATCAACATAAATAACAGTTTCAAATAAGACTTTACTGCCATCTTGTATAAATTGCCCCATTGAATGTAAGTCAGTTGTAAATACAGCACTAGCTGCAAGTAAAGCCTTACTTGTTTTACCTTCTGATTCATCAAATAATTGTTTCCACCATTCAATTAACATTTTATATTGTTGTTCATAACTGATAAGCATTTCAGTTGAATAGCCCATTTGATATAAATGATTACGTTGGCAAGCATATTTATAAGCTTCATTTGTAAAGACATCAGGATTGTCATATTCTCTTTCGCCTTCAAAAAATCCTGCTAAGAAATCTTTAATATTAATTCCAGCACAAGCAATTGGGAATAATCCAACAGCAGTAATGACACTAAATCTTCCACCGATATCATCTGGAAGAACATAAGTTTCATATCCTTCATTATTGGCTAAAGTTCTTAAAGCGCCTTTTTCTTTATCGGTAACTGCAACTATTCTGTCTCTTGCACTTTCTTTACCAAATCTTTCTTCTAAATCTTCACGTAATAATCTAAATCCAATTGAAGTTTCAGTAGTCGTACCTGATTTTGATATGACACAGACGCAATAATCTCTTGTTTTAAGATATTTCATTGTTTGAGAAATGTATTCAGGCCCTAAAGTATTTCCTAAATAAACTATTTCCATTTTATCTAGGGAATGTAAACCATTTAACGCTTCTATAGCAGCTCTTGCTCCTAAATAACTGCCACCAATACCACAAACAACAAGAGTATTATATTTTTCACGACAGCTATTAGCTTTCTTGATAATTCTTTCTACTTCATCACGATCATAATGTAATGAATAATCAACCCAACCTAAAAAATCGTTTCCTACACCAGTTTTTTCTCTAATCATTTCATGGATAGTTCTAACTCTTTCTTGATAATCAAGAAGATTAGCTAATTTACTAGGTTTAATGTAATCAAATCCAACCTTAATCATGTTTATTTCCTCTTTCTCTTTCTAATTCAGCCTCAATCATTTGTGGTAATGTCTTATCAAGTTTTGAAAAATCTATATTTTTTATCGACTGACGAACACTATCAGTTTGATAATGAGACTTAAAGTTATTTAGATTGTGTGGTAAATCTCTTGTAGAAACTGTTAAATATTTAGTTTCTTTATCGACACTTTTTACCGCGACCATTATTTTATCGCCAATTTCAAAGTAATTAAATATATTTGATATAAATTTACCTGAAATTTCGCTTATATGAAGAAGACCAACATAACCACTTTCAAATGAAAGAAAGACCCCATATTTTTTAATGGAAGTAACAATACCTTCAACAACATCTCCGACTCTAATTTCATCCATATTCTTAACCTTCTATAATCCTTTTAACCATAAATAAATCATCAATAGTGGTGATTTTAAAATTCAAACGATCACCAAGTACCAAATTTACTTCATGCCCATTTTTCTTAACTAAAACACTATCATCATTAATATTAGGCCATTTTTCGTTAATTGCACTTAAATGTGCATTAAAAATCAAATCAAATCTAAAGGCCTGTGGCGTTTGTATTGAAAAAGTTTCAGTTCTTGTTCGATATCCATCAATAACTTTTAAATCTTTTGAAGTACAAATTGAGTCATAAATTGGATAGTAAGTAGTTATTGCTTCCTTTGTTTTAAGTTCTTCAATAACAGAATCTAAAACTTTTGTTGTAAGTAGTGGTCTAGCAGCATCATGAATAATTACATTTATTAATGAAACATCGCTTTCATGTTCTTTAATATAATTTAACGCTAAAAATGTTGATTCTTGCCTATTAAAACCGCCCTTGATTACATTTATTTCTTTTGTGGTTTTATAATTTAATAGTTTAATTTTAACGAAATCAATATATTCCTCATTAGTAACAAGCAAGATTTTTGAAATATTAGGATTTTTTAAAAAGACTTCAAAAGAGTAAAGAAAAACTTCCTTTCCTTTGATAACAAAATATTGCTTAGGTAAAGAAGTCGATGTTCTTAAACTGTCACCGCCTAATAAAATAATCCCATAATTCATAATCTACACGTTTTTCTTTTGTTGATTTGTGTTGTATTTATCGCTAAATTCTTGCTGAATAGCGATACTATCAATTGTTAATTTGACAATTTTTTCTAAATCTTTATTTTCGCTATAGTCAGCTTTGCAAACGAAATTAACACGATTATCATCTAAAAGAGTTTCAACCTTTTCTTTGTCTTTTGGATTATTATAAACAGCAATAGCAGTACCGCCATTGTTTTTAGTTAAAATCATAATTGGAACATCAGTTAGTCCATCTCCAAAATAAATCATATTTCTATATGGTATTTTTCTATCTGTAGTTTTTTCATTAACTTTTTGATCTTCGTAATTTTTTGCAACACCCTTACTAATTTTAAAGAAACATTGAGTTTTTTGTGTGTAATTCACCATAAATTTTGGCCAAGCAGCTTCTTTTGTTTCCTTATCAAAATAATATTCGCAGCCAAATATATGCTTAAATTCTTTGGCAATTTTTGTCCCATCAATAATTTCTTTATTTCCACTAGAAATTAAGTAATGCTCGCAAACAAAACCTTTGCTTTTTGCATAAGCATTGATTCTATCAAACCAAGTTAAAACACCTTTGAAAAAATCGACGTTTTTTCCTTGTGATTTAAGATAATTATAGGTTAGTTTAATACCTTTTTTCTTGCATTCTTCAAGCATTACGTACATGTAACCTAGTATTCTATCGGTGTCATTTTGTTCGCAATATTCGTTAGTTTTTTCCCAAAATTCTTTTGGAGTTAATCCTAAGTTAGGGATAAAACTAAAGTTTTGCATATCTTGTGTTGCAAGTGTACGATCAAAATCGTACATTAAAGCGATAATTTTCTTTTTCATAACATGAAAAATTATATCAAAACGCTTATATATAGTCAAAAGACTATATATTTTATAAAAATCGTTTATAATTCTTGATATGAAAAATATTTCTGTAATTGAAAGTGTTTGGCTTGTTGTAGTAATTGCTTTCTTTTTGGTTGCATATATTGTTTATGTTTTGATTTCATTTTATTTTATGAATTCTTTTAAAAAGAAAATTGATACAGGTTGTCAAAGTATTAATGTTTTAATATATCAAAAAATTCAAAGTTTGTATGAGTGCTCATCTATTCTTGTAAAGTTAGGTTATGATAATCCTAAATTATTAGAATTTATCAAAACTCAAAAAGAAAAAACTTATGAAAAAGCAGAGGCAAAAGAATTTGATGCATATTTTAGTAAGACTGAAAATATTTATAGTATAGTTAAAAGTGTCTGTGTAAATTTAAAAAGAACTGATGACACAAAAGATTTGGTCAATAATCTTAAAAACATTGATGATTTAAATAGAAAATATTTTGAAAATATACAGTTGTACAATACTTATGTTGTTGGCTTTAATTACTGGCGAAATCTTTTCTTTACTAAATGGGTAAAAGTACTTTTTAGAAAAGATGAGATTGATACCATTAAATAAATAGATTGGAGTTTTTATGAAATTTGAAGAATTAAAAGCAGTTAAGCCTAATGAGAAGAAAATCATTAGTCAAATGCAATCTTTAACTGAGGAGTTAAAGAATGCAAAAAGTGCACAAGAAGCTATAAAAGTCGTGCAAAAATCATTTAAATTAAGTGATAATATCGAAAGTAATTTTACAATTATTTCGATTAGACATTCTATTGATATGAATGATAAAAAAATATCAAAATTAAGCGATATTTGTGATGAAGTGGGACCAAAATTAAGTGAATATAGCGTTGCTTTTGATAGAGCAATTATGGAATCACCATTTAAAGAAGATTTAGTAAAGAAATTTGGCGAAACCTTCTTTAAGAAAATTGAAAATGAATTTAAAGTTTTTGATCCAAAAATTATTCCAGACAAGATTAAAGAAAATCAACTTGTTAATGAATATCAAAAAATTATCGCAGGAGCCCAAATTGAATTTAGAGGTGAAGTATGTAACCTTTCAAGCATTGGAAAATTCATGACAGATGTTGATAGAGATACAAGAATTGAAGCTGCAAAAGCCTACTATGGATATTTAGAGCAAAATGATGCTGAACTTGGAAGAATTTATGATGAACTTGTAAAAGTAAGAGATAAAATTGCAAAGACTTTAGGTTTTAAAAATGCAATTGAATATGAATATCTTGCTTTAGGAAGATTAGATTATGATGAAAAAATGGTTAAAGAATATCGTGATCAAATTTATGAAGAAGTTGTTCCAATTGCAGTTAAATTAAGAAAGAGACAAGCAAAAAGAATTGGTGTTAAAAAACCATTATTTATTGATTACAACCTTGAATTTTTATCAGGAAATGCAAAACCATGCGGTGACAGCAAATATTTATGTGAATGTGCATCAAAGATGTATCACGAAATGTCTCCATTGACTGGTGATTTCTTTGATAAAATGGTCAATGATCATCTTTTAGATTTAGATGCAAAAACAGGTAAAATGACTGGCGGATATATGACTTATATTCCAAAAATTAAAATGCCATTTATCTTCTCAAATTCTAATGGAACTGCAAGTGATGTTGATACATTAACTCACGAGTTTGGACATAGTTTCCAAGGATGGCTTGGAAGTAAAATAAAAGTTCCAAGCGAAAGAATGCCAACACTTGAGGCTTGTGAAATTGACAGTATGTCTATGGAATTTTTTGCAGAACCTTGGATGGAACTTTTCTTTAAAGATGACGCAGATAAATATAGGTTTGCTCATTTAGTAAGCGCATTTACTTTCTTGCCATATGGTTGTGAAGTAGATGAATTCCAACATTGGGTCTATGAAAATCCAAATGTGACACATGAAGCACGTTGTGCAAAATGGAAAGAAATTGATGCAAAGTATAGACCTGATTATAACTATAAAGGTTTTGAATATGCTCAAGGACATCTTTGGATGAGACAATCACATATTTATCAAGTTCCATTCTATTATATCGATTATACATTGGCCCAAGTTTTAGCTTTAGAGTTTAAAGATGAAATGGATAAAAATAGAGAAAAGGCATGGAATAAATATGTAAAACTTCTAAAGATGGGTGGTAAATATCCATTCTTAGAATTAATTAGTAAAGCACATCTTAAAAATCCATTTGTTCCTGGCACAATTCGTAAAATTGTTAGACCTCAAATTAAGGTATTAAATAGTTACGACGATTCAAAAATGTAAAAAAATTGGCTGTTCATATTTGAGCGGCCTTTTTTAATGACTGGATCATAAAAAATTCATTTATGAAAAATTGTTAATTTTAAAAAATCATTCGTGAACTGCAAAATAAAAGGCTTTAGCTTGTTGCTAAAACCTTTTTCAAACTATCTTCCTCCTGGTCCTTTGTTTCCTCCTTCGCCAGGATTTCCACCTCCAGGATTATCTCCACCTCCTGGATTTCCACCTGGTTGACCTCCTTGGTTGTTGTTTGCACTACCATAAGTAGTCAAGCCTGATTTAACTTCGATAGAAGTAATTTCACTGCCTCCGGAAGATAAGTTTGTTCCAACATAGAAGTTGTTTTTAAATGTTGCAGTAGTGGATGCTCCTTTTAATATGGTTGCTGTTTTGCCAGTTGTTACTTTTGAACCACCTACAATTACATTCATACTCGAATACGATTTTGGGAGAATCGCTGAGAATTCATAATCATCAAATAAAACAGTAATCATATCATCTGTGGAGTAGCTACCTAAATTAAGACTTAAAACATTCATATTGTTAGTGTTTGGGGTTTCAACCATTCCGGTTTGAGAGAAAGCAAATAAATCTCCACTTAAATAATTAAATGTTCTGTCGAAATCTAGGGAGCTATCACCGCCACTTGTAGGACCAAAGATGTATAAATTTCCTCCATCCAATGTAACGCTACCATTTGAATCAATACCATCTGTGGAAGAATTAATTACAACAGTTGAATATTGATAAAAATTCATGGAAACATCTGAAATAACATCACTAGAAGCATTAATTCCATCATCGTCACTTACAATATAAGTGTAACCATCATAGAAATTAATTACTCCTCCTTGAATTCCTTCAAAGGCTTGAAGAATACTAATAGTAAATGATTCATGAAATTCACTATTTCCTTTTTCTCCAAAGTTTAATGTTTGTTCAGAATTGATAGCTTGGTCCAAAGTATAAAATCTGAAATCTCCATCTAATAAATCCACTTGTGTATCGCTCGCAACTGAATCATCATCTGTTGAGAAGTAATAATCACCGCCATCAATGGTGACTGTACCTTCAGATTTTATGCCCTTACATTTTTGATTAAGATAATATCTCGTTTGATAACGACTCATATCATCTTTTGAGATTTTCTTATAATATGATCCATTAACTACATATCTTGAATCATCATATAATGATCCATCAGTATCGTTTGATTTTTCATATAAAACAAAATCTCCGTGTGTAACTATATGTGCATTTGTATCTTTAATAACTACATCAAGTAATGCATCAACTCCATCTCCATGTGTATCAAAATTAATGGTGGAAGAGGTAATTGTTAAACCTCCCTCCTTGGAATGTATTGCATCTTTATATGATGTGATGGACAATTTTGCATTGTTGATTACTAAACCAGCTTTAGCATTTAATGCATGAGAATTGCTATTTGAAATAATAATATGAGAATTTTCAATATTGATTCCTTTAGCATCTTGAATTGCTACTCCTGAGTCAATAGTGTCGGTACTTAAACCATTTCCAGAAACATATAAATATCCTTCGCCATCAATATTTAATTCAACTTTTTTAACAATAATTGCGGCTTCTAAAGTATTGTTTTCAGAATCACTAATAGTATTTTTTGTTCCGCTAGGAAGATAAATTTCAAGTGATTTTGCATTTTTAATTTCTATTGGAGCATCACTTAATGATGTTAATGTGAGATTATTTAAAATAAGTTTAATATCGCTTTCTGAATCAACAACTAAACGTGCATTATTATTTGTTCCTGTAACAATATAAGTTCCGCCTTCAGCAATTTTATATTCATTTCCTTCTTCAATTGAAGAAAAATCAATGGATGTACCTTCACTTTCATTAATATCTTCTTTAGTTTGGTCATCTAAATCTTTTTCAATATCAATTTCTTCTTCTGTGTCAGTCTTTTCTTGATCATTATTATAATTTGTGTTTGTTCCACCATTATTTGAATTATTAGAAGTGGAATTGCAACTTACTAATAACATTAATGGTAATAAACAAAGTAATAATTTCTTTTTCTTCATAAGATAACCCTCCTTTTGATGATTGTATTATAGGAAGCGAAACTTAAATGAACCTTAAAAGAAATTATTTTTTTAAAATTATTTCAAAAAATATAGTTTTATTATTATCTTTTAAATATGTTTTTATATCGCCATCATGTTCTTTGACAATGGCTTGAGCAATTGATAAACCAATACCAAAGCCACTTCTTGATTTTGATCTAGATTCATCCAAAGTATAGAATCTATCGAAACAATATTTAATTTTCTCTTCATCTATATTTTCAACGCTGTTAGAAAAAACTAAAATAACCTTTTTCTTATTTTCTTTAAGCGAGATATTTATAAAACCATTATTATTCACATATTTAAATGCATTATCTAGAAAGATTCCATAAAGTTTTAATATTAAGCTTTCATCTCCATTTATATAGATATTTTCAGAAATATCATAAGTGAGTTTAATGTTGTTATCGAGGGATAAAGATTCATAAGATTCAATTGCTTCTAAAAGAGAAGAAGACATATCAAAATTTTCTTTTTTAATATTTCCATTTAATTCTTCTATTTTATTTAAGGAAACCATTTCATTAATGAGGCTTCTCATACGATTAACTTGTTCTTGTGATGAATTTATCCATTTATTATTTGTATTTTCACTATCTAAAACATCTAAATTAGCACTTATTATTGCAAGTGGTGTTTTTAATTCATGTGATGCATCAGTTAAAAACCTTCTTTGAGATTCATAATTTCTTTCATATGGTTTTATTACTTTTTTAGAAAATAAAAAGCTAAAAATTGTAATTAAAACAAAAGCCGAAAAAGAAATGGAAGTTGAAACGATATAAGTTGAAATAAGGGATTCTTTTTCGCTTCTTCCATCTAAAACGACTGCTTTATTTCCTTCTTTATAATAATAGTAATAATTATAGAAACCATCATTTTTATTGTCATTAAAAATGCTATCCGATAATGCAGTTAACTCTTTTTCATTAAATGGAAACATATTATTTCTATAATAAGAATATGTCCCATTATCCAGTGTTATAAAAAAGAACCTTTTAAGAAGATTTTCATTGTTTTTATTATTTGGACCATCGGTTTTTTCTTGTTCTTCTAATGGATATCTAAAAGCAACCGTTGCATCTTCTTTTAGTCTTGATGTTGTCCTAAAATATAAAGTTATGTTCAAACTAAGAGCAATTACGAGAAGAGTTACAAATGAAATTGTGCTGGTTAATAAAGTAAATTTAAGTCGTAACTTTTTAAACATTTTTCTTCTCCAATTTATATCCTAAACCTCTTACAGCCTTAATTGTAAGAGGGCAATTAATTTCAATTAGTTTTTTTCTTAGATTAGATATAAAAACCCAAACAGACGAAATATCACTATATGAATCACTGCTCCAAGCTTCTTCTAAGATTTTATCGGCATTATATAAAGCCTCTGGATTTCTTAAGAATAATTCCATAATTTGATATTCTTTATTCGATAATGGTGTAGAATTTTCTCCATATAATAGAGAACATGTTTGTGAATCTAATGATAAACCTTCATATTCTAAAATATTTTTTGTAATTCCATCTTTTCTTTTAATTAAAGCTTTAATTCTTGCTAAAAGCTCTTTATATGAAAATGGTTTTGGTAAATAATCATCTCCCCCGAGTTCAAATCCTTTAACACGATCATCTACCTCAGATTTTGCACTCAAAAAAATGACTGGAGTATTGTTGTTGTTAGCTCTAATTCGTTTTAAAACTTCATATCCATCTAGTTTTGGCATCATAATATCTAATAAAAGACAATCAAAATGTTCATAATTAATATATTTCAAAGCTTCTTCTCCATCATAAGCCACATCAACAATATAATGATCTTTTTCTAGAATTTCTTTATAAGCTTTTACAAAATCTTTTTCATCATCAACAAGTAGTAATCTCATATCAAATTTTCCTTTTTATTTATTTTATATTATATACCTTAAATGAACCTTAAAATAATTTGCGAAATTGTAATAAGGCAACACTAAATAATTTGTAGAAGTTAGAATTAAATTTGAAGAAATTCTAAGTTTAGAGAATATAGAAAAGGTTCTAATGTTTTCGAATAAAGCATTAAGTAACATTTATATTTTGAAATAATTAGCGAAATATAGTATTAAAAATGCAATTGAGCAAGAATGCACTTTTGCAAAATTTTATATATGTTTCGGCCTCAAATTTCAAAATTCATCATTCAATCATAATGCTTCTACTTTTATTTTTTTGCACAATACGTGTATCATAGTGATATGAAATTAATATCATTTAATGTTAATGGAATTAGAGCCATTTTAAAAAAATCATTTGAAGAAGATTTTAAAAACTTAGACGCAGATATTTTTGCAATCCAAGAGACAAAATATACAGAAGATCTACATTTAGATTTTCCATTCAAGCCTACAAATTACAATGTTTATTGGACAAATAGTAAAGAGAAAAAAGGTTATTCAGGGGTAGCTGTATTTTCAAAGAAAAAACCAATATCCATTCATTATGGGTTACAAAATGGCAAATATGATAATGAAGGAAGAGTCATAACTCTTGAATTTGATAATTTCTATTTTGTTGCTTGTTACGTTCCAAATAGTGGAGAGGAACTTGTTAGACTTCCATTCAGAATGGATTTTGAAGATGATTTAAAACAATATTTAATGGAATTAGATACTAAAAAACCTGTTATTTATTGTGGCGACCTAAATGTTGCTCACGAAGAAATAGATATCAAGAATCCTAAAACAAATACAACGAATGCTGGTTTTACTAAAGAAGAAAGAGAAAAAATGACTAAGTTACTTTCTGCAGGTTTTGTTGATACTTTTAGAAAAATGCATGAAGAAGAAGTTAAATATTCTTGGTGGAGTTATAGATTTAATTCAAGAGCAAGGAATGCTGGCTGGAGAATTGATTATTTTTTAGTTTCTGAACGCATTTATAAAAATGTTGAAAAAGCAGAAATTCTTAATGAAATTTTAGGTTCTGACCATTGTCCTGTTGAATTAGATATAGATTTATAATATGAAAATTTTAGTAACATCTTTTGGCGCATTTTTAAAAAACAACATCAATTCCTCATTGGAATGCATGAATGAACTACCAAAGACCATAAATAATTCAGACATTTTTAAATGTGAACTGCCTGTAAGTTATAAAGAATCACGAATGAAGTTGTTGACTTGTATTCAAGATATTCAGCCAGATATAGTCATTTCATTAGGTTTGGCGTCTGGTAGAAAAACTATCTCATTAGAAACGCAGGCAATAAATTTAATGGATTCAAAATATCCAGATAATGATGGATGTGTTTTTGAAAATGAAATTATATACAAAAATTGCGAAAACTATATCAAATCTCAATTCGATTTAGAAAAAATCAAAAATAATTTAAGTAAAAAGTATCCATTTATTTCTATTTCAAATAGTGCTGGTACATATGTTTGTAATGCAGTATATTTTTCTTCTTTGCATGCTCAAAAAGACAATCAAAAGAAATCAGTTTTTATTCATCTTCCAAATTTTGAGGTCATCTCCAAAGAGGTAATGGTAAATGCTCTTAAAGATATAATTATTGAATTAATAGAAAATTATTAAACCAATTTGTCCATTAAACCATCAGTAATATTAGGGAATAAATGACTATAAGTATCTAAGGTTTGTTGTGTAGATGCGTGTCTTAAATGCTTTGCAACTAATAATGGATTGCAACCTTGGTTGATCATTCTTGAAGCCATTGAATGTCTTAATCCATGAAATTTGATTGGTTCAACCGAACCAATTTTTTCATGTTTTAACATCATCCTTCTTATTGTTGTGCGAGCAATTATGTGGTTATTAAAGAATATAAAATCACTTTCATTTGCTGGTTTCACTTTCTGTTTCCAATTCTTTAATTCTGTTATTAAAAAAGTTGGGAGATCCACAGATGCTTTGCTGCTTTTTGTTTTAGGGCTTGAGATATAGCCATCTCTATCTACAGATTTATTGATGTAAACAGAGTTGTTATTAAAATCAATATCTTCCCATGTTAAAGCATTTATTTCACCCATCCTTAAAGCTCCCCAATAGGTCAACAAAAAATAATATTTCCACTTTTTGTCTTTATTATTAAATGTGTTAATAAATGTTTCAAATTGTTCATTAGTCCAAAAACATATTTTATTCGATATTTCCTTATCTTTTCTAATTGATTTTAAAGATTTTAATAATCTTTCCGCGATATTGTAATCTAAATATTCATTTTCTTCTGCATATGATATTAATTGTCGAGTAGTTGAAAAAATTAAATTTTTTCTACCTGTAGATAAATTTAGTGTTGCTATGTGCTTCCTAAAACTAATGATGTTTTCGATATTAAAT
>CAVKEL010000113.1:0-15709 GCA_963655445.1 Acutalibacteraceae bacterium
ATATTATTTAGATGGTATCAAAGAAATTAATAAAGTTATGGATTATTTTAGAAATTCGTTGACTTTAGTTGATAAAGATGAATATGAAACTTTTCAAAAAGAAAACTCTCTTTTTAATCAAGATTTTGAAACTATGACCAATGGAATTAGAAATAGACTTAATGGCGATTATAAAGTTAATGATATCGGTTATGTGCAAGTCTCAAATGGCGAAATGGAAGAAATTAGAAAAGAGGATTATGAAGGAGTTGTAGCACCTCTTGAAATTGATTTATCTCTTTTACCAGTAAATGAAAAAGCAAAAAAAGTAAGAAGAATGATGATAGGTTATTTTGCATTTTTAACCATAATGATTATTGCGTTTTTTGTTATTTATTTTGTAACAAAATTAAGTGTTTACCTTTGGCTTTTAGCAATACCTGTTGTATTAGCAGCTATAGGATATTTCTTATTTACTTATTTAATTAAAAAGAGTTATTAAATATATTTGTGTTCTTTTAAATAATTTAATAGTTTTACTGAGGCAAGATATCTATGTGATAACTTGTCTTTTTCTTTTGGGTCTATTTCCGCATAAGTTTTATTAAGACCATCCACTTTAAAGACTGGATCATATCCAAAATCATCATTGGCTACTATTTTAGAAATTGTCCCATGAACTTCACCCACAAATTCAATTGGTTTTTCTTCTATATTTATTAAAACAATTGAACAATGAAATACTGCTTTACTGCCTAAATGATGTTCAACTAAATACTTTAAGCATTTTTCTTGTCCACCCATCTCTTCCATATATCTATGAGAATAAATACCTGGGAAATGTTCGCCAAGTTCAGCAATTTCAATACCTGAATCATCAGCTATAATTGGTAAATTAGTATATTTTTTACAAGTTTCACATTTAATTAATGCATTATCAAAAAATGTTTTGCCAGTTTCTTCTGGATCAACATTAATATTTAAATCCTTTAAAGAATAAATTCTTACATCATATCCTTTAAATATTTCACGAAATTCTTCTAATTTATGTTCGTTATTGGTGGCTAATAAAATTTCTAACATAGTTTTTCCTCTTTGATTATTATATAAATTTTTTTAAAATTTCATATACGTTTCGCGCTCTTTTTTGAAAACCATATGTGCACTTTTTTAAAATTTAATATATATAACCCCCCTCTTTTTTAAAAATTGTTATTTTTTTGATTAAAAGTAAAACTCGTTATAATATTCATATGAATTTTGAATCAAATTACGTTTTTTTCTATAAATCCCCAAAAGATTTTTCAGACATTCTTTTAACTAGTGATGGTGAATATTTAACTGGTTTAAAGTTTATAAATTCTCAAGATGATTTAAAACAAAGTAGAAATTATATAGAGAAAGAACTTCCCGTTTTTAAAGAAACTTTTAAATGGTTGGATATATATTTTAGTGGTGTGAATCCTAATTTTATTCCTAAATTCAAACTTAATGATTTAACCAGTTTTCAAAATGATGTTATTAGTGAATTGTTAAAAATCAAGTATGGTGAAATTACGACCTATAGCAATATTGCTACAACATTAGCTAAAAAATATGACATTGAAAAGATGTCTGCCCAAGCAGTTGGCGGAGCTGTCGGATCAAATCCAATTTGTATAATAATCCCTTGTCATAGAGTTGTTGGGAAAAATAACAAGTTGGTTGGTTATGGTGGCGGTATCAATAATAAAATTGAATTGCTAAAACTTGAGGGGATTGATGTTAGTAATTATGCTAAACCTAGTAAGGCAAAATAAAAACTCACATTTAAGTGAGTTAGTTTTCAAGATATGGAGCAGGTGACGGGAATCGAACCCGCATGACCAGCTTGGAAGGCTGGAGTTCTACCACTGAACTACACCTGCGCGCCTAAATATTATATTAGAAGATAAAATATAATTCAAGCGTTTATAAAAGTATCAAAGTGTTTAATTTAATGAACTTGCAATGAAATTTTTAATAGTCTGGGAATCCATATAACCGGTAGTGGCCTTAATGGCTTTTCCATCTTTAATAACAAAAACTGTTGGGACGGCACGAATATTAAATCTAGCAGCTAGTTGTTGGTGTTTATCAACATCCACAGAAAGGAATTGATAATCTTTTAATTCTTCACTAACTTCAAGAAGATTTGGATGCAACATTTTGCATGGTCCACACCATGTTGCATTAAAATCAACGATTGTTACGCCATTTTTTGTAACCTCTTCAAAATTTTCATTTGATAATAATTCTTTAATCATAACTCTCCTCCATCATTTAAAAATTAGATAAAATATTAAATAAATTAACACTATGTGCAAAGGATAATAGAAATAAAATGCGTATTGTACAACCTTATTTGAATATCCTCTTCTCCCATTATAGAAAAATAAGAAGATGACACTAAAGAACATTGAAGATTGTAGAGCACCATCTACTAATTGATCTATCCCATTATTGTAAAATGGGAGATAGGTAATAAGATAACAAACGAGTGCTAAAAATGCAATTATTATGCATATAATGACATTCTTAGATCTTTGATATTCTTTTGAAGTTTTAAATGCACTTATTAATTCTTCATTTTCCACACCAAGATTCTTATTTATTTTATTATCATAAATTTTATAACCAAGTAATGTTCCTATAAATAAAACAGGACCAATTACATCATATTGCAAAAATAAACCATTAAAATAGATGAAAGAACTAACTTCTCTAATTGTATAAAAACCTTCAACAAAGAGTAATTTAACACCTAAACTCAAAACAATATATAAAACTGGAATAAATGCTAGAAATTTATATTTAGAATGATAAATAAAATAATAAAAAGAAGCTAATATAAATAATGTTATAAAAATATTGCCAGTATATCCAAAGTTAAAAGATTCTTTTCCTATAATTTGAATTAATGTTATAGCAACATATATTAATAAAGCTTCAATTCCAATTCTTAATAAGTATTTTTTAATATTTTTAGTATGTGTCAATCCTTCAAGAAGAACAAAAATGAAAATAGGAAGCGCCAATCTACCGATATTTCTAAAAATAAATGCAAGTATATCAAGTGAATCAACAGGATAAATATTTTGTAAAACATATCCTATATGATCTAAAGTCATTGAAAAAATTCCGACAATTTTCAAAATAAAAGTCGAAAAACCTTTAATGTTTGTATCTTCTTTTTTGGCTAAAGTATTTTCCATATTATGCAATAGTTGAAATAATAGTCATCAATACACCAACAAAATTATTTGTAATATGGCAAAGAATGGATGTTTCAAGACCTTCTTTATCGTAAACATAACATAAAATTAATCCAGATATTACGTATGATGGAATGTTTATTAATTCAACTTTTAATGCAGCTGCATTTCCAAACGAACTAAAATCAAAATGAATAAATCCAAAAATAACTGCTGAAACAATATAAGCAATTACTCTATTATACCTTCTTAAAAAGCTAAATAAGCCGAGTCTGTATCCAAATTCTTCACAAATAGGTCCCATAAATGAAAAGACAATCACAGATAATACAGGAAAATTCACAACAATTGCATTAATTGCATTTTCGTTATTATTTGAACCTACATTTCCAAATAATGATGAAGAAATAACACCATAAAGAGCGGATACAAGGATTAATAAAAATCCATATCCAATCCCGTATAAATAAGTACGAATATTTTTGAATTTATAAAAAATATTTATGATATCTTTATTAATAATTAATAAACAAATGCCAAAAGCAATAAAATAAAGCGAAAAATTCATCATTGCTTGACCGTTTTGAGAAACCAAAAAATATGGATTAATAATTTGTGTTACAAGTGAAAATGCTAAAGAGAGAATTTGCAATCCAAGAACCATAAATAAAAACAAAGAAACTTCTTTCTTTTTATTTACATCTCTTCTTTCAACAAATGCAATCCATCTTTTCTTTTCTGTTTTTTGTGGTTTTTCTTCCTTTGTTTCTTCTTTAATTTCAGAAACAACTTTATTTTCTTCTTTTATAATAGCACCACAATATGGACATTTTTCCATATCGCTATCAATTAATAAGCCGCAATTAGGGCACTTTTTCTTTTCATTCATTGTTTTTACCTTGCAATAATTATACTATAATTATTGTTGAAAGATAGTTTTAAATGGAATTTGTTATTAAAGAATCATATGTAAATGAAATCGATGTTGAAAAATCAAAGTTTATTACTTATTTTTTTCCTGTTTCAACAAAAGAAGGCTTCATTAATGAACTAAGTAAAATAAAAAAAGAACATAATAAAGCAAGACATCATTGTTATGCATATAAAATAAATGGTGAAATTAAATATTCTGATGATGGAGAACCTCAAGGCACAGCAGGAAAACCAATTTTAGGTGTAATTGAAAGCAAAAATCTTAGTAATTGTGCAATTGTGGTAGTTAGATATTTTGGTGGAACACTATTAGGAAGCGGTAGACTTTTAAGAACATATTCATTAAGCGCTTCTACAATTGTTTCAAGTGCGAAATTATATGATATTGTCGAAGAAAACGAAATTTCAGTAGAAATAGAATTAGATTACTATGATATTTTTAAAAATTATCTTTTTAAAAATCATTTTGTTATTAAATCAACTATCTTTAATGATAGAATATTAATAGTTTTTTATGCACCTTTAAACTTTAATGAAAATCTAGATTCTCTATTTTTCCCTAAAGTCAAAACTAAAGAAATAAAGGTCGTAAAACATGAAAAAGAGGTTATTTAAATGAGTTACGAAGAAAATTGCGATCATAAATGTGAAAATTGTTCCGTAGAAGGCTGCTCTGGAAGAGGTGGCATTGAAAAAGTGAAACCAAACTCACAAAGTAGTTTTAAACATGTGATTGGTGTTGTTAGTGGAAAGGGTGGCGTTGGGAAATCTTTTGTAAGTTCAATGCTTGCTGTTTCTTTAAACAAACTTGGTTATAAGGTTGGAATTTTAGATGGTGATATTACAGGCCCATCAATTCCAAAAGCTTTTAATATTCATGAGCAAGCAACTGGTGATGGTGTAAGTTTAATTTATCCAGCAATCACAAAAACTGGTATTAAAGTTATTTCTTCAAATATGCTTTTAGCAAATGAAACCGATCCAATTATTTGGAGAGGAACATTAATTTCTAGTTTATTAACACAATTTTACACAGATGTTTTATGGGAAGAATTAGATTATTTAATTATTGATATGCCACCAGGAACTGGCGATGTTACTTTAACTGCTTTCCAATCATTATCTTTAGATGGTGTTGTTATTGTTACTTCTCCTCAAGACCTTGTCAGTATGGTTGTTAAAAAAGCTGTCAATATGGCAAAACAAATGAATGTAAAAGTTTTAGGTCTCATCGAGAATATGTCATATGTGGAATGTCCAAATTGCAAAGAACATATTGAAATTTATGGTAAATCACATGTTGAAGAAGTTGCTAAAGATGAAGATATTGAATTACTTGGAAAACTTCCAATTAAGGTTGGTGTAAGTAATTTAATTGATGAAGGAAAAGTAGAGGAAATTCAATTCGAAGAATTCGACGATATTGTTAAAAAGATTGTTAAATAGGAGGAACTTTATGATTGATGTTAAAGAATTTAAAGATAGAAGAACAAAATTATATAGTTTATTAGAAGACAATAGTGTCTTAATTCTTTATGCTGGCATTGCAAAGAAGAGCAGCGCCGATGAAACATACGATTTTTTAGGAAATAGAAATTTTTATTATTTAACAAACATTGAACAAGAAGGATCGATACTTCTTGCAATTAAAAATAATCAGATTGTTACTGAATTTTTATTTGTATCTGAATATGATGAAAATAAAGAAAAGTGGACTGGTAAAAGACTAACAAGCGAAGAAGCTTGTAAATTAAGTGGAATTACCAATACATTTTATTTAAATACATTTGAAGCTCAATTAAATATGATTTTAAATCAAGATGTACATGCTTTTGGTCTTTTCGATAAAATCTATTTAGATTTAGATGCAGAAATTAAAGTTGCTGAAAGAACTACAACTAGAGAAATAATGGAAATGATGCAAGAAAAATACAAAAATATCAAATTTTTTGATGTATATAAAACAATTTGTGATTTAAGAGCTGTTAAGAGTGCGCAAGAAGTTGAAGAACTTAAAGAGGCTGTCTCGAAAACAAAGATTGGTCTTAACAAAATCATATCTGCACTTAAACCAGGTTTATATGAATATCAATTATCAGCTTTATTTAAATATACAATTAGTGACTTTGATAATTCAGACTTATCATTCCCTACAATATCTGCAAGTGGAAAAAACGCAACTATTTTGCATTACCCAACTGGTGCATCAAAAATCAATGATGACGATTTAGTTTTATTTGATTTAGGTGCAAAAAATAATGGTTATTGTGGTGATATTTCAAGGACTTTCCCTGTAAATGGAAAATTTACAGAACAACAACGTTTGATTTATGAAATAGTTCTTGGTTGCAATAAAATGATTATTAAAACAGTCAAACCTGGCGTAACTTTAAAAGAGTTGCAACAAAAAGCTGTTGAATATATGGCAAGAAAATGTCTTGAAGCTAATTTAATAAAGAATTTAGAAGATATAAGAAATGTTTATTATCATAGTGTTTCACACCATATTGGACTTGATTGTCATGATCCAATGAATATGACAATGCCTTTAGTGAGTGGAAATATTATTAGTGATGAACCTGGCTTATATTTTAAAGATTTAGGAATTGGCGTAAGAATTGAAGACGATATATTAGTAACTGATGATGGTTGTTATTGTTTATCAGGGAACATTATTAAAGAAGTTAACGATATAGAAAAAGCTATGCTATTTAAGGAGTAAAATTATGAAGTACAAATGCTTAGTTTGCGGACAAATTATTGATAATAATGAAATGTGTCCATTTTGCGGGAGTGATAGTTCACAAATTGTCCCGATTGAATCAGAAGGGAAAGTTGGACATTATAGATGTCTAGTTTGTGGAAGAGAAACTGAAAATGGTGACTATTGTCCATATTGTGGTAGCCAAAGATTGTATAATTTAGATAGTCGTAAAGTTGAAAATACGACTTCTATTAATATTCAAAATGGCGATAGCAACGGACAAAGACCACAAGTGAACCAAAGCGAACAATATGAACATGTTCATTACGAAAACAAAAATAGTTTTTTATTTAATCGTCCAGAAGAAGTTACTAAACCTCAAGAAATTATTAACGAAGAAAATGAAGGTGTTGCTTATGAGCAAGAATTTTCTGCTGAGGAATTTCCAAATGAAAATGAAATTCATGAAGAAGAACAAAACTTTGTTCAAGAAGATAACGAAAGTTTTGAATCAAAATATTTCAACATGTTTGGTGAATTATTGCCTTTAGAATCAATTCAAAATCCAGATCCAGAAAAGGTTGAAATCTTATATAGAATAGGCGTTAATAGAGGATCAAAAATTACTCCTGAAGAAATTGCTTCTACATTTATGGAAGAAGAAAATGTTGAAGAGGAAGAAAACCAACCTGTTGAAAATAGTGGTTATGAAATGAATGAAGAAACATATCATGAAGAAGAGAATGTTGCTCCTGTGCAAGAGAATTTCATTCGTGAACCTGAAGAAATCATTCCTGAAACAGAAGAGATTGCAAATGATATGGCTGAAGAATTAGGTGTAAGCGAAGAGCAACAAGAAGTAGTTCATCAAAATGAAGATGAAGAAATTGATCCTGAAATGACCAACCATTCAATTGAAGAAAATATTTATGCTGATGAAGATTTAGAAAAGGAATTATATTCTTCGGTTTCATTGTTATTAGCAAAAGGCAACAATGATGAAATTACAACTCAATTATTAAGCTTATTAAAAGAAAAATCATTATCAAATGTTCAAGATAAGCTTGATGTAGAAGAGGAAGAAAATAAGATATTGTCTATATTAGATGCCTTGGTTGCAAAAGGTAATGAAACCAGTGATTCCGAACTTTTGAAGTATAAAAAATTCTTAGATTTATTTAGAGTTTTATTTGATAAGTAGTTTATGATTAAAAATATATTTTTCGATTTTAATGGCACCCTTTTGGATGACTTAGAACTTTGTTGTGAAATTGAACAAACAATGATGGAACAAAATGGACTTAGACCATATACAATGCAAGAATATTTAGATAAGTTCTTTTTTCCTGTGAAAGATTATTATGATTCTATAGGAATCAAGAGTGAAAGTTTCTTGGATGCAGCGGACTTTTTTAATAAGGAATACTTTGCAAGATGGTCAAAAGAAACACATCTTTATAATGGGGTAGTCGCTTCTTTAAAAGAACTTAAAAAGGTTGGATATAGGTTATTTGTACTTTCAGCAACTAAGCAAGAATTCCTAGATGAGCAATTAAAATTTTTAGGAATATTTGATTATTTTGATGGAACATGTGGCGCTAGAAATGATCTTGGTGGTTCTAAAATCGAATATGGGAAAGCATATGCAAAAAGTCATGATGTGAAGTCTGAAGAAACAGTTATGATTGGTGATACAATTCATGACTATGAGGTGTCACAAGAACTAGGATTTAATTGTTTGCTTTATACAAAAGGTCATAACTCAAAGTGGCGTCTTGAGAAATTAGGCGTATCTCTATTTGATAGTTATGATAATCTACTAAAAGTAGTAAAAACATATTAATTCATGATATTTTTATAGTTTATTTTTATTTATAAAAATAAGATAATGTTTTTGTTATGAAAAAAAGAAACAAACTTCAACCTAGAGTTCTTATTAGTGCGTTATTATTTTTTGTGCAGGTAATTTTTGTAATTACGTTTTTTGTTCTTTTAATTTTATCGCCATTTGGCACCGAATATTTTCTTGGTTCATTAATCGTTTTGTTACTTTTTGATTCAATAATAGGTTTGTTTATTGCAAATACTAAAGTTGAGGCTTCATTTAAAATTAGTTGGCTAGTAGTTGTTATTTGTCTTCCTTTTGTTGGTGGATTTTTATATTTGCTTTTTGCAAATAAAATAACTACTAAAAAAATGAGAAGACAACGTATAAATGTCATTGAAGATTTAATGGTTAAATTGATGCCTGATTGTTCTAATGAATTAGCTGCACTCAACAAAAAGAGTTCAAGTGCAGGAAATATTGCAAATTACTTATATTTAAATGCAAACAGCGCAACTTATACGAACACTTCTATTACATATTATAAAATTGGTGATCTTAGTTTAGAACCAATGGTCGAAGAGTTAAAAAAAGCTAAAAAGTTTATATTTTTAGAATATTTTATTATGCAATCAGGAGAATTTTTTGATTCTCTTTTTAATGTTCTTGTTGAGAAAGTTAAGGAAGGTGTCGATGTTAGGCTCATTTATGATGACTTTGGGTGTTCTAGTAAAATGTCTTCGTTTTTCTATAAAGAAGTTAGAAAGGCCGGGATCAAATGTCACCCATTTAATGTTATAAGACCTTTTGTTGATATTCGTCAAAATAATAGAGATCATAGAAAAATCATGATTATTGATGGGGTTGTTGGATTTACAGGCGGGATTAATATTGCAGATGAATACATAAATATCGGTTCTAAATATGGTTTATGGAAAGATAATTGTGTAATGTTAAAAGGACCTGCAGTGAATGGTCTTACGAATTTATTTTTATCAATTTGGAATTTATGTGAAAAAAGAAAAAACACAATTGATCCAGTTATTGATACTTCTAATTACTCTTATTATAAAAATGAGAAATATGATGTAAGAGAAAATAAAAAAGTTAAAGGCTATGTTGTTCCATTCGGAGAGGAACCATTTGATGGCGAAGATACTGCAAGAAATGTTTTCTTACAAATGATAGCAAAAGCTACAAAATATGTTTACATTTCTACTCCATATTTAATCTTAGATGAAGAGTTAGTTTCAGCACTTGAAGTTGCTGCAAAATCGGGAGTAGATGTAAGAATAATTACTCCTGGTACACCAGACAAAAAGATAGTATATCAATGTACGAGAAGTTATTATGGGAGCTTACTTGTGAGTGGAGTCAAAATTTACGAATATCAACCTGGTTTCAATCATGAGAAAATGATTGTTGTAGATGGAATGATGGCGGAAACTGGGACGATTAACTTTGACTTTAGAAGTTTATATCTTCACTATGAAAATGGAATTTTCTTCTATGGAGGAAAAGAAGTTGAGGATATGGATTTAGATTTAAAAGAAATGATTAAGGATTCAAAAGAAATCTATTTAAGTGATTACTTAAAAGCTTCAAGACCAAAAAGAATTTGGTGGTCGATATTAAGAATATTTGCGACGTTATTTTAAAAGAGTGGGGAATAAAATATGAATCAATTAGAATGCAAAAATATATGTAAAGTTTATGGTAATAAGAAGAAAAATCAAGCTGAAATTGTCGCTCTTGAAGATGCATCATTTTCAATAAAAAAAGGCGAAGTTGTAGTTATTTTAGGTCCTAGTGGCGCTGGAAAAACAACACTTTTAAATATTTTAGGAGCTATGGATAAAGCAAGCGATGGTAGTTATTTTTTAGATGGTAAAAATGTTACTAAAATGAAAGAAAAGGATTTAGTTCGTTTTAGAAGAGAAGATATTGGTTTTGTGTTCCAATTTTATAATTTAATGCCTAATTTAAACGCTTATGAAAATGTTTATCTTGCTGCAAGTTTAGTTAAACATCCTTATGATGTTCATAAGGTAATGGAACTTGTGGGTTTAAAAGATCGTGAAAAGAATTTTCCTTCACAACTAAGTGGTGGAGAACAACAAAGAGTAGCAATCGCACGTGCACTTGTTAAGAATCCAACGTTACTTCTTTGTGATGAGCCCACAGGCGCTCTTGATTCAAAAACTGGTGCTCAAATTATTTCCTTACTTTTAAAAGTTGCAAAAGAACAAAAGAAAACTGTAATTATCGTAACTCATAATAGAGCGATTTCTATCATTGCTGATAGAATTATTAAAGTTCAAGATGGCCATATCATTTCCAATGAAATTATTAAAAATCCAAAGAAAGCAGAAGATATAAAATGGTAAGAACTAGTTGGGTATTAGCACAAAAATTAAGAAGAGATATTTCTCGTAATTTTTTGCAATTTATTGCAATTATTTTCATTTTAGCAACTTGTGTTTCTTTATTTTTAGGTTTAACCGCTAATGCTTATGAATTTAATAAAAGAGTTGAACAAGTTTATGATTTAGATCATGGAAACCTTGCAGATGTTTGGATTACTGTAAGTGATTATAACGAAGAAGATTACAATAACATTGCTAAATTTAATGAAGATGAAGACAAAAAATTAATTGAAAAAAGACTTATTATGCCAGCAATGTATGAAGGATACTCAACTTATGGTTTAATGAGTGAAAATCTTCCTACAATTAATAAAGCATATGATGTTGAGTTAAATAATGAATACGAAGAAGATAAAGACTATTTCTTTTTATATATCCCTTATGAATATAAGACTAGATTTGAGCACTCTAAACTTGGGGATGAAGTTGAGATTTCTTATGCTTCAAGCTCGCTAGCAAATATTTTTAATGGGATTATCTCATCATATGGTGATAGCCCACTTGCTATTGAAGCAAAAGAACATATAAGTGAAGCATTTAAGGGTGAAGAAACTAATTTAAAATTTAAAGTTTCTGCTTATATGTCTCAACCTGAAAACATTCAAAATGCCCAATTTAATAGTGCGTATTTTTTATTAGGTAGCAAATATCTTCTTTATAAATCTGTTAATAAAATTATTGATACATATAATGACTCAACAACAAGTTTTACAAAAGGTATATTTGAAACAATTAGAGATAATATTTTAAAAGATAGTGATGATCTTGATGAATTAATTGCAAATCTAAATAATCAATATGTTGTAAAACTAAATGACAACATTAAAAGAGATGATTACATTAGTGATTTAAATAATTATTTTCATAAAAATAGTCGATTATCTTCGATTATGAATAAAGATAATTTGCCAAGCAATAGTGTAGTCCAAAATGATATTCAACAAGCAAAACAACTGACTTATGTTTTCCCAGTTATTTTCTTTGTTGTTGCCATTTTAGTTGTTTTAACTACGATTTCTCAAATGATTTTAAAGCAAAGAATGCAGATAGGAACTTTAAAATCGCTGGGGGTTAGAAAAGGAAGAATCGTTTTCTATTACATGTCATTAATGTCTACAGTTGCATTTATTGGAACAGGACTTGGAGCGATAATAGGTCCTTTAACGATTGCGAAAGTTTTAGATACTAAATATAAACTTTTATATAGTCTGCCTGAATTTAATTATTATTGGCCAATAAAGGAAATTATTGTAGTAATTGCTTTAATTATTATTTTGGTATCGGTTTTAACTTCAATTATTATACATAACGAACTAAAACTTAGCCCTGCAGATTCAATGAGGCCTAAAACTCCTAATTATAAATTTCATGAAACAAAGCATGAAACTAAACATACATCAATGATGATGGCATTAAGGAATATTAAAATTCATTTTACAAAATCTTTAATGGTCATAATTGGTATTATGGGCTGCACAGGCTTATTAATTTGTGGTTATGGAATTGATGACACTATCGAATATGGTAAAAATCTTGATATGGATAGTTATTATTGCACCGATGTAAATGTAACCTATTCTCCTGGAACTTTAACTTTAAAAGATGATATAGAAAATATTAGTGGGGTAGAAAATTGCGAAGAATATACATTAATTTCTGTCCAAGCAACCGATCTTAATAAGGAAAACTTTATAAATACTCAAGTTATATACTTTGATCGATACGATTCAACCAATTTCAAATACGAAAAATGGCTTGATGATGGAATTGGAATTAGCGAGTCTACTGCTGAACAACTAGGGGTTAAAGAAGATGATAAAGTCACCTTTATTCTTAATGGTGAAGAATATACTTTATATGTAAATAAAGTTTTCTACACTTTCTCTATTAAAGGCTTGTTTATTTACCATCAAACGCTTGAAAATTTGGTTGATTATAAGACAAATGCATGGGTGAACGTGAAAAATATTGATGAAGTCGATAAAATATCATCTGAGATCAAAGATTTAGATGGAGTAAGTTCATCTATGACACGTATTGAAAGAATGGATACCATAAATGGTTATGTTTCGTCTATTGGCCAAATGACTATCGTTATTAAGGTATTTGCAATAATTCTTGCAGTTATTGTTTTAATTAATTTAGCCATTCTTAATTTTGAAGAAAGAAAAAGAGAAATAGCAACGCTTAGAGTTCTAGGATTTAAGCGGAATGAGATAGCGGCATCATTAATCTATGAAGTTATGATCTTAACTATTATAGGAGCAACTTTAGGTTTATTCCTTGGTTATCCATTAACATTTATTGTTTTGTTTGTTAATAAAACTCCTCTTGTTAGTTTCTATTATTATGTTGCTCCAATTTCATATTTATTTGGCTTTGCCTTATCGTTTGTAACTGCTTTAGTTGTTAATTTAATTATCACAAGAAGAGTTAATAAAATATCAATGTCCGAGTCTTTAAAATCAATAGAATAATTTATAAAAAATAAAAATGCACGTATGAGCCATGGTGTGTCATGCGTGCATTTTTTTTAAAAAAACCATACGGAAACCGCATGGTTTTTAATTTTTATATTTTATTTTTCGATTTCTGCTCTAGCTCTTGCATCAAACTTTTTACGATCAGCAGTATTTAAAATTCTCTTTCTGATTCTATAAGTTTTTGGAGTGATTTCAACAAGTTCATCACTATTAATATAATCTAAGCAAGCTTCTAAAGACATCTTTCTTGGAACTTTTAAAACGACTGTAAAATCTTTGTTAGAAGATCTTTGATTGGTTAAGTTTTTGGTTGCACAAACATTAACTGATAAATCGGTATCATATTTATTTTCGCCAACAACCATACCTTCATAAACATCAACACCAGGAGCAATAAACATAACACCTCTTTCTTCAACGTGTTGAATTGCATATGGTGTAGCCATACCTTTTTCGGTAGCGACTAAAACACCAATTTGTCTTTCTCCTAAGTCCTTCTTTTCAAGTGGTCTGTAGTCTTTATAGGTGTGTGAGATAATTCCATATCCCTTGGTTAATGTTAAGAAATTTGAAATAAATCCAAGTAATCCTCTAGAAGGAATGATGTAATCAATTTTAGTGTTTGCATCACCAGCATCCATATTAACAAGTTCTGCATCTCTTGTTCCTAAAGCGGTCATGATATCACCAACAAATTCATTAGGAACTTCAATTGATAAATCTTCAAATGGTTCACATTTAACGCCATCAATTTCTTTAATAATAACTTCAGGCCTTGAAACTTCAAGTTCATAACCTTCTCTACGCATATTTTCAATTAAGATACCAAGGTGTAATTCGCCTCTTCCTGCAACAACCCAAGATTCTGAATTAGGAACTCTTGTAACTTTTAAAGAAACATCTCTTTGAACTTCTTTATTTAATCTTTCTTGAATTTGTCTAGCAGTTAATAAATCTCCATCATTTCCAGCGAATGGGGAACTATTAGTACCAAAAGTCATAGTCATTGTTGGTTCATCAATATGAATTGGTGGAAGTGGTTCAATAAGTGAATTATCACAAATTGTTTCTCCAACATAGATGTCAGGTAAACCTGCAACAGCAACAATATCACCAGCTTGAGCTGATTCAATTTCTTGTTTTTTAAGTCCAAAATAACCAATAAGTTTTTGAATCTTAAATTGTTTTACTGAACCATCTCTTCTAGCACAACTTACTAATGCTCCATTTTTAATTGTTCCTCTTTGAATTCTACCAATACCCATACGACCAACATAGTCGTTATAATCAAGCATTGCAACTTGCATTTGAAGTGGGCCTTCTTCAGTGACACGTGGTTCTGGAATTTCACTTAAAATTAAATCAAAGATAGGAGTCATACCTTCTTGTTGAGTTGATAAAAGTGGATCTAAAGATGAAGTTCCATTTAAAGCGCTACAATATGCAACTTTAAAATCTAAGAAATCATCTGGTGCGCCAAGTTCGATGAATAAATTTAATACTTCATCGACTGCTTTAGCTGGATTTGCATTTGGTCTATCAACTTTGTTAATAACAACAATAGGTTTAACATTTGCTTCAATTGCTTTTTTAAGAACGAAACGAGTTTGTGGCATTGTTCCTTCAAAAGCATCAACGAGTAATAAGCAACCATCAACCATATGCATAATTCTTTCAACTTCGCCACCAAAATCTGCGTGCCCTGGAGTATCAAGAATATTAATTTTTGTATCTTTATATAAAATAGATGTTGTTTTAGCTAAGATTGTAATACCTCTTTCTCTTTCGATAGGATCGCTATCCATAACACGATCTTGAATTTTTTCGTTTTCTCTAAAAGTATTTGAGCTTTTTAAAAGTTGATTTACTAATGTAGTTTTACCATGATCAACGTGGGCAATAATAGCAACATTTCTCATTTTCATAAATCAAACCTCCAAATAATTAAAATAACGACTAATAAAATATCACAAATTAACCAACTTTTTCAACATAAATATATTTATATATTTAAAAGGTAGATTCACAAAAAAACTTGTTTTCATGAAAATTTACAAATAACTATTTTCTACTACCTTTTTAATAGTCGTTTATCTATAATAATTTACGTATGAGAACAAATGGTA
>CAVKEL010000114.1:0-5856 GCA_963655445.1 Acutalibacteraceae bacterium
CTCTAACATAACCTGCTTGAATTAATGTAATTTCAACACAGTCTTGAATGTCTTCAACTGATATTACATCTCCCTTAACTCTATCATTAAAGTTGCTAGTAACTTTTAATGACAATAATTGAATAATTTCTTGAGTATAGCCAATGTGTTCAGCAATAAAGGCTTTTTCAATTGCCTTTTCAATCTTGTCTAAACTAAATTCAACAATACTTCCATCTCTTTTTTTAACACTTAACATATCTTTTCTCCCTTAATTACTGCAAAACTTGTGTCTAAAAATAAAGAGGATAATAAATATGTTCCTCAATATTTGTGTCAAAGTTTTCGTATACATAATTTAAACGAGAAAATACTTTTTAAGAACAAGAAAAATTTTATAAAAACCAAGTTTAAACTTGAAATAAAAAAAGATGGTTGAAAATAATACAATTAGTAATTTTCTAGTAGTTATTTTAACGATTAGTAGTTTGACACTGTAAAAAAATAAATCTTTACACTGTCAAAAAATAATGTGGATAACTTAAAATCAGTATAATATTAACGAAACGATGCTGAGTTTTATGACTCAGCATCTTCGAATTTAGCATATAAATCTTCGACTGTAAGGCCTTTATTCGACTCTCTATCAGCGTCAAATATGATCCTTCCGTCACTTATCATTATAAGTCGATTACCATATTTTAGCGCATCTTTCATATTATGAGTAATCATTAATGTTGTTAAGTGGTTTTCTTCAACAATTTTAGTTGTTAAATTCATAATGGTTTTAGATGTTTTAGGATCTAGAGCAGCAGTGTGTTCATCAAGAAGTAAAATTGATGGTTTTTCTAAAGATGCCATAATAAGTGTTAATGCTTGTCTTTGGCCACCAGATAAAGATGAAACTGGTTCATGAAGATTATTTTCAATTCCTAAATTTAATGGTTCAAGAATCTTTTTATATTCTTCTAAATAATCTTTCTTTAATGCCCAAGAAAGACCTCTTTTTTTGCCTCTATTTCTTGCAAGGGCAAGATTTTCTTCAATTGAAATATCGCCAATTGTTCCTAAAGTTGGATCTTGAAAAACTCTTCCAACATATTTAGCTCTTTTATTTTCATTTAAATTAGTAACATTTAAATCATCAAACCAAATTTCACCGCTTGTAGGTTTAAAATAACCAGCAATAGTATTTAATAAAGTAGATTTACCAGATCCATTTGAACCAATAATAGTTATGAAATCTCCATCATTAATTTTTAAATTAACATCTTTTAAAACATGTTTTACAGGATGAGAAGTACTGGTTGTTTTAAAATCTTTATATATATGTTTAAGTTCGATCATAATTTAACTTCCTCGTTTTCCATGACTGGATCTTTCTTTTTAAGTTTTGAAAATAACTTTTTAATTCGTGGAGCAGCAACAACAAGAGTAATAATAATTGCTTGAATTAAGAATGTGTAATTTGTATTGAATCCTGGGATTGAATAGATAAAATCCATGATTAACCAATAAATGAAACTACCAATTACAATCGAAATTAAACTCTTCTTAAAAGTAAGTTTTCTTCCAAAAATAATTTCACCTAAGAAAACAATTGCCAAACCTATAACAATCGTACCTTTTCCACTATCAGTGGCAGTGGCTTTTGTTACTTGTCCCCATAATCCTCCTGCTAGAGCAATAAAAGCAGTAGCAATAATCATTCCAACTATATATCTGGAATGAGTGTTTATACCATTTGCTTTACTCATAGTTTTATTTTTCCCTGATGCTCTGAGCGATAAACCATATTCGGTTCCAAAAAACCAATAAACAAGAGAGAAAATAACTGCAACAACAAAAACTAAAATTATAAATTGACTTAATATTCTATTTCCAACTAATTGATTCAAAATTGAAAATATTGTTTGTCTTCCTGAATCAATTGAAATATTTCCCTTGCTAATAACAACATTAACAGTATAAAGCGCAATCATAATAATGATTCCACTTAATAATGAAGGGATTTTTAAATAAATATGCAATACTCCATTAATAAAGCCAACAACCACACCTGCAAAAATAGCTATCAAGAGTGAAATAAGTGAGTCTACACCTAAGTTTATAAAGAATATAGAAGTAATAGCAGCTAATGGAAAAACGCCTTCTACAGCTAAATCTGCTACATCTAAAATACGATAAGTAACAAAAACACCAAGGGCAAATAGTGCCCATATTAATGCTTGTATTGGAACATCAGTTAAAATGTAATAACCTACTGCTTGCCAATTCATAGATTATTTATCCTTTCCAAATTCTTCAGGTAAATCAATACCTGAATCTTTAAAGAAATCTTCATTAATTTGCAACTCAAATGATTTGCTCTTTTCAAAAGGAATATCTTTGGCTTCTTTTGAACCACTCAAGATATTTGCAGCCATGACACCTGTTTGCTTACCAAGTTCTTTATAATCAACGCCAAATCCTAAACTTCCACCTGCATCAACAACAGTAGTATCCGCGCAAACTAGAACAATCTTATTTTCAATTGCAATTTCTTTTAATAAAGAAATATTTTCAGCAATCATATTGTCTGTAGGAATAAAAACACCTTTAACACCTTTTGCAACTAAACCTTTAAAAGAAGAGGAAATTTGCGTTGCACTGGTAATACCTGCATCTTCATATTGTAAATTAAATTTTGAACATGCTTCTTTGCATTCTTCTTTTTGAATTTGTGAATTCGATTCAGCAGTGTTATACATACATGCAACTTTATCTATAAATGAAAAATGTGTGAATAATTCAACATTTACAGCAGTATCTCCTTCATCGCTTGTTCCTGTAATATTTTGATATTCACTTGATGGAACAAGGTTTGCATCGTTTGGATCTGTAACGGCACTAAATAAAATTGGAATATTCTTTTCTAAATCCATTGCTGAGCTTTTTAAAGCTTGAGCAGAACCAGTAGAAATTCCAAATACTAAATCGCTATTTAAAACTAATGATTTAGCTGCTGAAACTTGTTTTGAAGAATCGCCTTCTGGATTTTGAATAGTAAATTTAATATTTTCGCCTTCTTTAAATCCATTCTCTTCTAAAGCTTCAATAAAACCTTTTCTTGCAAGATCAAGTGCTTCGTGTGTAGCAATTTGAAGAATACCTACATTTTTAACATTTGATGATTCACAAGCCGATGTGCTGAATCCAATGAATGCTAATGATGCAATAACTAATAATCTCTTTTTCATAATTTCTAAATCCTTTCAATAAAATAAAAAACCTAAGCCATTTCCAAGCTTAGGCCATAACAATTTCATATATGATTCTATTATTACTTAAGCAAGGAATTTCAAATTAACTCCTTTACTTAAGCGCAACCAAAAATAAAAAAAGTTAATTTTTATTTATAGCTGCAGTAATAGTACGAGGAAGTACAAAATATATCATTAACGAATCTTTTCATTTCTGCCTTCCTCCTTTGAATGTACTAATTATGCATTAAAAATATTTTTTGACAAGATGTATTTTTTCATTAACGCATATATAATTAAAACATGATAAAAGAAAAGAGTTGTGGAGCAGTAATTTATATTATTAGAAATAATAGAATTTATTTTTTATTATCTAAAATGGGATTAGGTCATATTAGCTTAACCAAAGGTCATGTTGAAGAAGGCGAGAGTGAAAAAGAAACGGCTGAAAGGGAGATTTTTGAAGAAACTTCATTAAAACCTGAAGTTGATACTAATTTTAGAAAAATAATTACTTATTCTCCTAAAGAAGATGTTATTAAGGATGTTGTATTTTTTGTTGCTAAATTAAAAGAAGATAAAAAACCTAAAGATCTTCATGATGATGAAGTAGTGGATTTTATTTGGGCAGACTATCCAAAAGCTATAAAAAAATTAACCTTTGATAGTGATAAAGAAGTTTTAGAAGAAGCTTATGTATATATTTTAAAGAAGGAGTTAAACGATGGAAAATTTTAATTATTATAATGGGACTCGCTATGTTTTTGGGAAGAATACAGAAAACGAAGTAGGCGAATATCTTAAAAAATATGGAGCTAAGAAAGTTTTAATTCATTATGGATCAAACCACGCAAAATCATCAGGTTTGATTGATAAAGTAATTAATAGTATAAAATCAGTAAATATTCAGTATATTGAATTAGGTGGTGTTCAACCAAATCCTAGAGATGAACTCGTATATAAAGGCATTGAATTATGCAGGAAAGAGAATGTTGATTTCATTTTAGCAGTTGGAGGTGGTAGTGTAATCGATAGTGCAAAAGCTATTGGGCTTGGATACTACTATGATGGAGATTTTTTTGAATTATTTGAAAAACAACAACCTTATCCAAATTGCTTACCAATTGGTGTTATTTTAACAATTGCAGCTGCTGGTAGTGAATCTTCTACTAATTCAGTTATATCATTTGAATCAAGAGGTTTAAAAAGGGGATTTAGTTCAGAATGTGAACGCCCAAAATTTGCAATTTTAAATCCAGAACTTACTTATTCTTTGCCTTTCTATCAAACTTCTGCCGGTATAACCGATATTATTTCACACTTGCTCGAAAGATATTTCTCAAACTCTAAAGATTGTTTTGTATCTCAAAGAATGATTGAAGGTGTTATTCAATCAATAATTTTTGATGCTGTTCCTAGACTAGTTGAAGATCCAAAAGATTATGGTGCAAGAAGTAATATTATGTGGGCTGGAACTTTAGCACACAATAATATTTTTGGTGTAGATAGAGTTCAAGATTGGTGCTCACATAAATTAGAACACGAATTATCAGCAAAATATGATGTAACTCACGGAGCTGGACTTGCGACCGTTTTCCCAGCATGGATGCTTTATAATTATAAAGTCAATATTGATTTATTTTATTCATTTGCAACAAGAATTATGCATGTAAAAGATGATGATAACAAAGAAGCCGTTATTCTTGCAGGTATTGACAAATATAAAACTTTCTTACATGAAACATTAAAAATGCCAACAAGTTTTAAAGAACTTGGAGCGAAAGAGGAGGATATTCCATACCTTGCTAAAAAACTTTTTGAGAAACAACCAAAAGTTGGAAATTTCAAACAAATCGATGAAAATGATGCTATTAACATCTATAAATTGATGCTTTAAAAATAAGTTAAATATAACTAACCATTCAGTAAAAAATACTGATATCATAAAACGCATACTAAGTCAAGGCTAAAAATGCCAAAAATAACGATTTGTGCTTTGATATCAGTATTTTTAATTGTATAATTATTGATGTTTAAGGAGTGCAAAAAATGGTCTTAAAAAAAGAAGCAATTGATCTCGTGAAGAACATCTGTAAACGCTATAAAGATGAACCTTCACCATTGATGTTGATTTTAAGTGACGTTCAAAAAGAATATGGCTATATTCCTCTTGAAGTCCAAGAAATTATTTCAAGCGAAACAAAAATTCCTGTAAGTGAAATTTATGGTGTTGTTACTTTTTATAATTTCTTCAGTTTAAACCCAAAAGGTAAATACGTTATTGGAGTTTGTATTGGTACTGCTTGTTACGTTAAAGGTGGTCAACATATCGAAGATAAATTCCAAGAATTATTGCATGTTAAGCCAGGTGAAACAACAGAAGATGGATTATTTACTGTTGATGGACTTAGATGCATTGGAGCTTGTGCGTTAGCTCCAGCTTTATCAATTAATGGTAAAGTTTATCCAAAAATGACTGTTGATAAAGTTGCGGCAGTTATTAAGGAATATAAAGATAAGGAGTAACTACTATGGCAGAATTAATTAAAAGTGAAGCTTTACTCGATAAAAAGATAGCTAGTTGTGTTGACTGCTTAGAGAAAAAGTTTAATGGTCAAGATGGCAAACGCCATAT
>CAVKEL010000114.1:5866-11063 GCA_963655445.1 Acutalibacteraceae bacterium
GGAACAGGATGTTTAAGTAGTGAATCAAAAGAAATTTTAGAAGAACTTCAAAGAATGATTAAAGATCATAATCTTGAAGATAAAGTCGAAGCAAATATAGTTGGTTGCTTTGGTTTCTGTTCGCAAGGTCCTTTTGTTAAAATTTATCCAGAAGATACTTTATATAGAGCAGTAAAAATTAGCGATGTTGCTAAAATTTTTGACGAAGACATTATTAATCATAAAGTCGTAACAGAATTACTATATGAAGATCCTAACACTCACGAAAGAATTCAAAAGCAAGATGATATCCCATTTTATGCAAAACAAGAAAGAATTGTTTTACATGGATCTGGAACAATTAATCCTGAAAATTTAGATGAAGCTTTTGGAAATCATAGTTTTGAAGCATTAAAGAAAGTATTACACATGACTCAACAAGAAGTCGTTGATGAAATTCTTGCAAGTGGTCTTAGAGGTAGAGGTGGTGCTGGTTTCCCAACAGGTAGAAAATGGCAATTTGCTCTTAACTCACAAAGCGACCAAAAATATGTTGTATGTAATGGCGATGAAGGTGATCCAGGTGCATTCATGGATCGTTCAATATTAGAAGCAAATCCAGTTAACGTTATTGAAGGTATGATGATTGCTGGATATGCAATTGGAGCAAGTGATGGATATTTTTATGTTCGTGCTGAATATCCAGTAGCAGTTGAAAGATTAAAGAAAGCAATTAGCGAACTTGAAGAAGTTGGCTTACTTGGTGACAATATTTTAGGTAGCAATTTCTCATTTAGATGTCACCTTAGACTTGGCGCTGGTGCTTTCGTTTGTGGCGAAGAAACTGCTCTTTTAAATTCAATTGAAGGTAAAAGAGGTATGCCTCGTCCACGTCCTCCATTCCCAGCTGTAAGTGGTTTATGGGGAAAACCAACTATTATTAATAATGTTGAAACATTAGCCAATGTTGCATGGATTATCAGACATGGTGCAAGTGAATATGCAAAAATTGGTGATGAAGATAGTAAAGGAACAAAGATTTTTGCTCTTGGTGGAAAAGTTAAAAATGTTGGTCTTGTTGAAGTTCCAATGGGAACTACATTAAGAACATTAATTTACGATATTGGCGGAGGAATTACTAACGATAAGAAATTCCAAGCCATCCAAACTGGAGGTCCAAGTGGCGGTTGCTTAACTGAAGATGAACTTGATACACCTATTGATTATGGTTCACTTATTAAAGCTGGATCAATGATGGGTAGTGGTGGCGCTATCGTTATGGATGAAGATAATTGCATGGTTGACGTTGCAAAATTCTATCTTGAATTTATCTGCGATGAATCGTGTGGAAAATGTACTCCATGTAGAATTGGAACTAAGAGATTACTTGAAGTTTTAACTCGTATTACTGATGGAAAAGGTACTTTAGAAGACCTTGAAACTTTAAAGAGTTTAGCATCAACAATTAAAACTGGTGCCCTTTGTGGACTTGGTCAAACAGCTGCAAACCCAGTTTTATCAACACTTGATAAATTTTACGATGTTTATGAAGAACATGTTGTTGATAAAAAATGTAGAAATGGTATTTGTAAGCATTTAATCCAATATCATATCGATCCAAATAAATGTAAAAAATGCTCTATGTGTGCTAGAAACTGCCCAGTTGCATGTATTAGTGGTGTAGTTGGAAAAGAACCATACGTTATTGATACTGCGAAGTGCGTTAAATGCGGAACTTGTATGGCAGTTTGTCGATTTGGTGCTGTTTATAAGAAGTAAGGAGAAAATAATATGGAAAAGGAAATTACAATTTATATTGAAAATAGACCTTACGAAGTTGAAGCTGGACAAACAATTTTAGAAGCCGCAAGAAAATGTGGATACAATATTCCAACATTATGTAGTTGGAAAAATGGAAAATGTTCATTAGCATCTTGCCGTGTTTGCTTAGTTCATGTTGATGGAGCAAGAGGACTTGTGCCATCATGCGCTTATCCAATTAGCGATGGAATGCATATTTCTATAAATGATCCAGAAGCAATAGTTGCAAGAAGAACAAGTGTTGAACTTTTACTTTCAAATCACTATTTTGATTGCAAGAGTTGTGCAAAAGAAGGACATTGCGAACTTTTAGAAGTTGCTCATATAGTTGGCGCTAGACCTGAAGAATTTATAGGTGTTAAAACTCCAACAACTATGGATACATTAGCCCCTGGTTTAATTAGAGATACCAGCAAATGTATTTTATGTGGAAGATGTATTGAAGCATGTAAAGATGCTCAAGGAATCTCAATTTTAGGTTTTGAAAATAGAGGATTTAAAACAATTGTTGGTCCTGCTCAAAATCGTTCATTTAGTCAAGTTCCTTGTATGCAATGTGGCCAATGTACACTTGTATGCCCAACTGGTGCATTAATGGAACATTCATCAATTGATAAATTAGATGAAGCTTTTAGGGACAAGAAGATTGTTATCGTTCAAACAGCACCTGCTGTTAGAGCTGCAATTGGTGAAGAATTCGGTGAAAAAATCGGTACTACTTCAACAGGAAAAATGGTTGCGGCTTTACATAGATTAGGTTTTTATAGAGTATTCGATGTTAACTTTGGTGCAGATTTAACAATTGTTGAAGAAGCAACTGAACTCGTTCATAGAATTCAAGAAGGCAAAAAAGGTCCAATGATTACAAGTTGTTCACCTGGTTGGGTTAATTATATTGAATATTATTATCCAGAACTTCTTAATCATTTATCAAGTTGCAAATCTCCTCATACAATGATGGGCGCAGTAATTAAATCCTATTATGCAGAAAAACATGGAATTGATCCAAAAAATATTTGTGTTGTTTCAATTATGCCATGTACCGCCAAAAAATATGAAATTACAAGAGATCACGAAGAACATGATGGAAATAAAGATGTTGATATTGTCTTAACAACACGTGAACTTGCTCGTGTTATTAAAAGATCAGGCATTAACTGGAAAGCTCTTCCAGATGAAGAATTTGATGATGATTTAATTGGAGATTATACTGGTGCTGGCGTTATTTTTGGTGTTACTGGTGGCGTTATGGAAGCCGCTATTCGTAGTGCCTATTACTTCATTACTGGTAACGAACTCGATCCAGTCGACTTTAAACCAGTTCGTGGACTTGAATCAATCAAATCAGCAAGTATTGAATTGAATGGAAAAACATTTAATTTTGCAGTCGCTAGTGGCATGAAAGATGGTCATAAATTATTAGATGAAATCAAAGATGGAACATCCAAATATGATTTTATTGAGATTATGGGCTGTCCAGGCGGATGTATTAATGGTGGTGGTCAACCATACGTTAATCCTGCATTCTTACCAAATGAAGAAGCTGACATATTAGAAACATATAGACAAAAACGTGCTGAAGTCTTATATAAAGAAGATATTGGCCGTCCAATCCGTAGATCGCACTTAAATCCAGATATTATAAAACTCTATAAAGATTATTTCGGTGAATATGGTAGCCATAAAGCTCATGAATATTTACACACAGAATATAATAAAAATAGAGAAAAATATCCTAAGGTTAAATAATTAAAAATTGATAAAACGTTTCTTTCAAATCAAAGAAACGTTTTTAATTTGACTAATATTCACGCTGTAGTCAAAACAAAATCATTTATGAACACTTAAAAACCATATAAGATTCTTTAAAATTAATGTCGTTCATTGTAAAATTAAATAATAAAGATTGGAACGCATATTTATGAAACAAGCTTATAAAGAACGCATAGTTTATCAAATTTATCCATCATCATTTTATGATTCAAATAATGATGGGTGGGGAGACTTAAAAGGGATAACCCAAAAACTAGACTATTTAAAAGATTTAGGCATTGGGATTATTTGGTTATCACCAATTTATGCATCACCAATGTATGATATGGGCTACGATATTAGCGATTATAAAAAAATAAATCCAAGATTTGGAACAATGGAAGATTTTGATGCATTGATGCACGAAGCAAGCATTAGAGATATAAAAATCATTATGGATCTCGTTATAAATCACACTTCCAGTGAACATTTTTGGTTTCAAGAAGCAATAAATAATCCAACTACAAAATATAGAGATTATTATTATTTTAAAAAGGGAAGAGGAAGAAAATGCAATAAAGCACCAAATAATTGGCAATCAATCTTTGTTGGTAGCGCATGGGAACCTTTGCAAAACGATAAAACCTGCTTTTATATGCATTTATTTTGCAAACAACAAGTTGATTTAAATTATCATAATGAAGAAGTTATTAAAGAAGTAGAAGATATAATGAAGTTTTGGCTTGATAAAGGAGTTTATGGTTTTAGATGCGATACAATCAGCTATTTATGGAAAGAAACTTTAAAAAATGGACGTCCAAGATTAACACAAACTGGACAAGAGCATTATGATAATATGGACGGAAATCATGCATTGCTTAAAAGATTTAGAAAAGATATTTTAAATAAATATGATATGGTCATGATCGGAGAAACCCCTGGGACTACTGTTGATATTGCAAATAGATATATTAATAATGGCGAACTCGACATGCTTATTTCATTTGAGCACCAAAATTGTGATAAGTTAAGTTTGTTACCTATTTTTAAGAAGCCATTTAATATTTGTAAGTTTAAAAAGATTATTTTTAACTATCAGAAAAATTGTGAATATTGCTGTAATTATTTTGAAAACCATGATCAACTTCGTTCAGTTTCAAGATTTGTTAAACCAAAATATAGAGAAATTGGAGCAAAAGCTTATGGCTTATTCTTACTTGCTTTAAAGGGAACTCCATTCATTTATCAAGGCGAAGAAATTGGTATGACAAATTATCCAGTTCAACCAACAAGGATTGATGATGTTAATGATGTTGTAGCACACAACATCTATAATTTAGCTAGAAAAGTTGGCATTCCTCATTCTTTAGCAATGAAAATGATTAAACTTCAAAATAGAGATAATGAACGTTCTCCAATGCAATGGAATGACAGAATTAATGCTGGTTTCAATAAAAACTGGGCTCCGTGGGTTAAGGTCAATCCTGATTATCTCGATAAAAATATAAACGTTGCATATGAAGAAAAAGATAAAAATTCAGTTTTAAATTTTTATAAAGAATTAATTACATTTAGAAATAAAAGTGATATTTTAAAATTTGGTTCTTTTAAAGAAGAAAAATCTCATCCATTTGTTGTTAAATTT
>CAVKEL010000114.1:11073-29480 GCA_963655445.1 Acutalibacteraceae bacterium
AGAGAATATAAAAAACATAAACTCTTAATAATCATTAATTTAAGCAGTTATAAAATAAAAGATAACGAAAATCGCGATAGAAAGATTGTTATTTCAAATTATAGACAAGATTTTTATAAATTTTTACCACCATATTTTGCAGGTATTTATATTATTGCGTAAATTAACTTAATTCTTTTTTACCACGATCTAAATCGTAATATAAACCTTTAAGTTTGATGAGCTCTTCATGAGTTCCTTCTTCTTTTATTTCACCATTCTCCATAACAATAATTTTATTACAATGTTGTATGGTTGATAATCTATGAGCAATGATAAGTGAGGTTCTACCATTCATAATTTCACCCATGGCTTTTGTAACAAGTTTTTCAGTTCTTGTGTCAATATTGCTCGTTGCTTCATCTAAAATAAGTAGTGGAGGTTGAGAAATTGCAGCTCTAGAAAGAGCTAAAAGTTGTCTTTGTCCTTCGCTTAAATTATGCCCATCATCATAAAGCATAGTTTCATAATTTAATGGTAAACGTGAAATAAATCCATCTGCATTTGCAATTTTTGCGGCTTGTTTAACTTCCTCAAAAGTACTATGCATTCTTACATAACGGATATTATCTTTAATTGTACAAGTAAATAAGTGTGTATCTTGAGTAACACAAGATATAGATCTTCTTAATGATTCAAGTTTAATATTTTTAATATCAATTCCATCATATAAAATCTTTCCTTCATTTATATTATAGAATCTAGAAATCAATGATATAATCGTTGTTTTCCCTGCACCTGTAGGACCAACAAAAGCAAGTTTATCTCCAACATTTGCTTTAAAACTTACGTTATGAATTACATTTTTGTTTTCAAGATAACCAAATGTAACATTTTTAAACTCTATTTTGCCTTTCGTAGGTTTAATAGCGAATGTTCCATCTTCATTCTTGATCTTCCATCCATATTTATCGCTATATTTTGTAGATGTAGTGTCAAGTTTAACAAGAGTTACAGTTCCATTATCTTCTTCAATTGGAGTATCTAAGAAATTAAAAATACGTTCACTTCCTGACAATGCAGTTAAAATATTATTTACGTGTTGGACAAAGAAGTTAAGTGGTTGGCAAGATTGTCTAACATAAACTAAATAACTTGAAAGGGCACCAAAAGAAATGCTGCCTCTAACAAGCGCTAAACAACCTAAAATGCAAGATATTGCAAAATTGAAATATGAAAGAGAAGTAATAAAAGGAGTGTTAATTGCTGTATGGTAAAATGATTTAGTAGCAGCAATTCTTAAGTTTTCGTTATAATCATTAAATTTCTTTAGTGATTCAGTTTTATGATTAAAAGCTTTAATAACTTTTAATCCATTAATATTTTCTTCACAAACCGCATTAACTTCACTTAATTCGTTTTGCATTTCAACATAATATTTTCTTGTAAATTTACCATTTAAAATAATAAAAACAAATTCCGCAGCCATAAATGCGCAAACAACCAATGAAAGATAAACATTAATTAAAATCATGCAAACTATAGTTCCCACAATATTTCCAAAACTAAAAATAATATTTGCAAAACTTATATTTAATGAATCATATAAAGTTGAAACATCATTAGTAAAATAAGTCATAATTTGGCCGTGTTTATGCTTATCAAAATATGAAATTGGCATTTTTTCAACATGTTCTATTAATTCATTTCTTATTTTATAAATAACCTTTTGTGAGATTCTGATTATCGTTTGAGTATATGTAAAAAGAGCGACTAATGCACAAGCATATAAAATAATCATATTTAAAATTAGTTGCATAAAATGCATATAATATTCATTATTGCCTTTATTTTGAGCAGCTAAATCAATTGCATTAATAATATCCTTTACCATAAAAGTTCCATAGATATTTGCAAAAGATGAGAAGCATATTAAAAGAAATACAATGATTAGTAGTGGAATTGAACTTTTGTAATATTTTAATAAACGTAAAAATACCTTACTCTTTTTCATATTACGCACCTCTCTTTTGTGACTTAACCATATCTTTATAAATGGTGTCAACTTTGATTAAATCATCACTAGTTCCAACGTTTTCAAGATTGCCTTCATTTAAAACTATAATTTTATCAGCATCTTCAATAGTGGAGATTTTTTGAGAAATAATAATTTTTGTAGTGTCTAAAAGATTATTTTTTAAATTGTCTTTTAAAGTAGCTTCAGTAACACGATCAAGAGCACTAAAACTATCATCGAAAATAAGAATTTTTGGCTTAGCAACAATTGCTCTAGCAATACAAAGTCTTTGTCTTTGGCCGCCAGAAACATTCGTACCACCCTCACTTATTTCAGTATTGAATCCATTATCTAAATGATTGACTATAAAATCATAACAACATGCGATTTTACATGCGTTTATAACTTCTTCCATTGAAGCATCTGGATTACCAAATCTTAAATTCTCAAGAACTGTTCCTTTAAAAAGCAATGGTGATTGAAAACAAAAACCTATATTTTTATGAAGTTCAAATTCTGAATAATCTTTAATATTATTCCCGGCAATTAAGATTTCCCCTTTAGTAACATCATAAAATCTATCAATTAAATTAACTAATGTTGATTTGCCTGAGCCAGTAGGTCCAATAATTCCAACAAATTCACCAGATTTAATACTTAAATTAATATCATTTAAAACATAATTATCTTGTTTTTTTGAAGATTTATAGTAAACATTTTTAAAAGTTATATCTCCATTATCAATTTTGAGTTTAGAGTCATTATTAAATGTTAAATCAATATCAGTTGCTAAAAGTTCGCAAGTTCTTATAACTGAAGCATCAGCTTTATTAACTGCCGTTAAGCCATTATTGATCATTCTAAAAGCACCTAACGACTGATTTAAATATGTTAAGAAAGCAGAAATATTTACGGTAGTAATCATATATTTATCATCTATGACAAATATTCCTCCAACATATAAAATCAAAACAATAGTGGAGAAAACAACTAAATTTAAAACAGGCATACTTAGAGAAGTCATCGCATAAGATCTAGTTGAAACAACTCTTAAAGTATTATTAATTGAATTAAATTTTGAAATTTCATAATCTTCTTTAACGTAAGATTTAATAGTTTTAACATTTTTTATTGCTTCTTGAGTATCTTGATTGAGTAAATCGGTTTGTGCTTGCATTTCTTTATATCTTGGTCTTACTTTTTTTATAATAATTACATAAATAGCACATAAAATAATCATAGGACCAAACAAAAATGCAGCTAATTGTGGTGAAATAATTAAAGTAAATATAATTGAACAAAGTAATAATATTGGAGCCCTTATAAGAGGTCTAAAGTTTGTACAAAAAGTATTTTGAATAATTTGATTATCATCAGTAAGTCTAGTAATTAAAGACGATTGTCTTAAATTATCTATGTTGTTAAAACTAAAATCTTGAACTTTCTTATATGTTTCAAGACGTAAATGTGCACCAAATTTTCTTCCAGTATTTGCAACATATTTTGCACTCAATGTGCCAAGAACAAATGCCAAAACAGCGCATACAACCATAATAGATGCAATCATGATTAAATTATCAAGATCAATTTGATATTGGTTATTTAAATCTTTATAAACTCCTAATGTAAGCAAATAATTCATTAAAAAAGGAACAAACATTTCAAGTGATGCTTCAACTATCGTCAAAGAGATAGCCAATATTAATTCTTTTTTAAATGGTGTTATATATTTGAATAGTTGAGGGTAATATCTAACTTTTTTACTTTTACTTTTCATAGCGCCCATATTATATAAAAAAATGTGTTCAAAGAACACATTTAAATACAAATATTCTAAGTTTTATTTAGTCGCCTAATGGGTTTCCATTACCATCAACTAAAACGCTTCCAACTAAGATAATAATTCCATCAATAAATGACCAAATAGCGCCAACACCAATAAAAGCTAATAATAATTGAGCGACACCAATTCCGACATATCCTAAATAGATTCTCCCAACGCCTGGAAGAAAAATATTCAATAAACCAGCGGCTAATCTGCTTTTTACATTGGTGCCATCTTGATAACGTGTAGCCTTTGGAGTTGTATCTTCATTTGGATCTGTTGGGCATCCGCAATTTGGACAATATTTAACATCTTCAGGAATTTCTTTTCCACATTTTCTACAAAACATAATCGTTTCTCCTTTTTGTTTATTATATTCTTATATTTTATTGAATAATATAAAAATGTATAATAAACAAGAAAATATATGGAAAAATATCTTGTTTTATGCGATTTAGATAATACTTTATTGACTAGTGAAAAAGAGATTACTGTTGATTCTATCGATTTTATTAAAAAATTTAAAGGCTTAGGTAATTTGTTTTGCATTGCAACAGGTCGACCATACCAAGGAGCATACAAATATTATGAAATTTTAGGAGAAGATGCCCCTTACATTTGTGATAATGGGTGCTCAATTTATTTTAAAAATGAGTCACCTATATTTTTTGGAATCGATTTAGAAATATTTAAAGAAATAATTAATCAAATTATTGGCATAGATCAATGCATTTTTGTAGTAACAGGAAACAAAACTACTTATTCGCATAATTATGATTTAGTTCCAGATTTTTTAAAACATAATGAATTAAATGATATTAAAAATATCGAAAATGATTTTGATAGTGGAGAATATATTCCTTTAATATGTAATCTATATTTAAAAGAAGAATATTGCGATAATTGCTTGAATATCTTAAATAATTATAAAAAATATATCCAATATACATATTGGGGAAACAACGAACATGTATGCGCTTTTGAAATTAGATCCATTAATGGATCGAAAGGTAATGCATTAAAGTATTTAAAAAACAAATACGACATTAAAGATGATCACACCATTGCTTTTGGCGATCAACTTAACGATATTGATATGCTAAAAGAAGCATTTTATGGTGTAAGCATGATTAACGCTAATGAAGAAGTTAAAAAAGAGACTAAATATACAACTGATTTAGATTTCAATAATAACGGAGTCATCGATTTTATTAAAAAGCATAAATTATATTAATTGTTTTCAATAACACGTTTCTTTATATGATTTTCTCTTTATATTTAAATAAAATCTTTATAAAATATATTTGGTTCTTAAAGGAGAAAAATTATGTCAAAAACATATCAATTAGTCTTAATTAGACATGGCGAATCAGAATGGAATAAATTAAATTTATTTACTGGTTGGACTGATGTTGAATTAAGTGAAAAAGGCGTTCAAGAAGCTTCGAATGCAGGCTTACTTTTAAAGAAGGAAGGATTCCATTTTGATGTTGCTTATACATCATATTTAAGAAGAGCAATCCATACTTTGAATCATGTTTTAGAAGGAATGGAAGAAGAATTTATTCCAGTTATTAAATCTTGGAAATTAAATGAAAAACATTATGGTGCACTTCAAGGATTAAACAAAGCCGATACAGCCGCAAAATATGGCGATGAACAAGTAAAGCTTTGGAGAAGAAGTTATGATGTTCCAGCTCCAGCAGTTGAAGAAGATGATCCTCGTAATCCAGCATTACAAGCTCCATATAAAGGTATTGATCCAAAACTTTTACCACGTACAGAATGTTTAAAAGATACAGTAGAAAGAGTTGTTCCATACTTTGAAAGCGAAATCAAACCTCAAATTTTATCTGGCAAGAATGTTATTATTGCTGCCCATGGAAACAGTTTAAGAGCATTAGTTAAATATTTGGAAAACATTAGTGATGAAGATATTATTTCGCTTAACATCCCAACTGGTGTCCCACTTGTCTATGAACTTGATGAAAATTTAAAAGTTCTTGGAAAGAGATATTTAGGTGATCAAGCTGCTATTGAAGCTGCTATGAATGCTGTTGCAAATCAAGGAAAAGCAAAGAAATAGTAATTAATCAGTATAAAAATAGCATAGTTTAACTATGCTATTTTTTATTTATAAGGGTGAGGATTATGGAAAATGAAATTATTTTAACAAACATGGTCATGATTTATGATGATAATGACAATATCTTGGTGCAAAACAGGGTAGCAAAAGATTGGCCAGGAATTAATTTTCCTGGAGGTCACGTTAAATATGATGAATCAATAGAAGAATCATGCATTAGAGAAATAAAAGAAGAAACTGGTTTAGATATTTCTAATCTTCATTTCTGTGGTTTCTACGAATGGAACATTATTAAAAATCACAAAAGACATCTAGCAATGCTTTATAAAACCAAAGATTATAGTGGTGCACTTAAATCTTCAAGAGAAGGCAAAATGATCTGGATTAAGATTAAAGATATCAATAAATATCAACAATCTGTGGATTTTGATAAGGTTCTTGAAGTAATGATAAACAATTAAATATTTGTTTTAATCATATAAAAATCATCTATGACCATTAAAAAGTCATGAATGAACCAAGTAAAAAGCGAATTGATTTAACAATTCGCTTTTTCAATATAAGAAGAAATTTTGTAATCTCTTGCTCGCTATTTAATAGATTTCTTTGGATCAATTAACATTGCTTTTGATTCAATTTCATCGTTAATTAATTTAATAAAATCTTCAACTGAAACTGTAATTTGCTTTTCATCGCCATATTTACGATATGTTACAGTACCATTTTTAACTTCGTTATCACCAATAACAAGAGTATATGGAATCTTCATCATTTGTGAATTTCTAATTCTATAACCTAACTTTTCTTCAGAATCGTCAAGTTGAACTCTTAATTTATCAGCTTTTAATTTCTTCATAAGTTCTTTGCAATATTCAAGATGATAGTTGTTATTAACTGGAAGAACTTTAATTTGAACAGGAGTGCACCAAGTTGGGAAAGCACCAGCAAAGTTTTCAGTAATAATACCTAAGAATCTTTCGATACTTCCAAGCATTGCTCTATGAAGCATAATTGGTTGTTTTTTATTACCATCTTTATCGATATAGTAACATCCAAATCTTTGTGGCAAGTTCATATCAAGTTGAATGGTTCCACATTGCCAAACTCTACCCATACAATCTTTTAATTTGAAGTCGAGTTTTGGTCCATAGAAAGCACCGTCTCCTGGATTAATCTTAAATTCTTTGCCACTAGCCAAGCATGCTTCTTTTAAGATCTCTTCGGATTTATTCCATAATGCGATATCGCCAATATATCCTTCTTCTGGTCTAGTTGAAAGTTCAATTCTATAATCTAAACCAAAAAGAGTATAGCAATAGTTATATAAACCAATTAATGTCTTAATTTCGGATTCGAGTTGATCTTCTCTACAATAAATGTGTGCATCATCTTGAGTGAAACATCTAACTCTAAATAAACCATTTAAGGCGCCACTTGCTTCATGTCTATGAACAAGTCCCATTTCAGCAATTCTACATGGTAAATCTTTATATGAATGAATACTTGAATTGTAAACTAAAATTGATCCTGGGCAATTCATTGGTTTGATTGCAAATTCTTTATCATCAATTTTAGTAGTGTACATGTTTTCTTTATAGTGATCCCAATGTCCGCTAGTAATCCAAAGTTCTTTACTTAACATAATTGGAGTATTTACAACTTGATATCCATATTCATTTTGTAAATCATACCACCAAGCCTCAATATTTCTTCTTAAAGTCCAACCATTTGGAAGCCAGAATGGGAATCCAGGACCATATTCACTAATCATAAATAAGCCTAAGTCTTTACCAATTTTACGATGGTCTCTCTTTTTAGCTTCTTCTTTAAGTAAAATGTGTCTATCTAAATCTTCTTTACTCCAACAAGAAATGCCATAAATTCTTGTTAATTGCTTGTTTTTAGAATCGCCTCTCCAATAAGCACCAGCTAAATTTTCAAGTTTAAAATGTTTAATATATCCAGTTGAAGGAACATGAACTCCTAAGCAAAGATCAAACCAATCACCTTGTTTATAAATAGTAATGTTACCATCTTCAAGTTCGGAAATTAATTCTTCCTTATATGGATTTCCTCTGAATAATTCGATAGCTTTTTCTTTTGAGACTTCTTCTCTAATAATATATTCATTCTTTTTAGAGAATTCTTTCATTTTAGCTTCAATTTTTGCTAAATCTTCTTGTTTTAAAACATAATCTTTAAAATCAACATCATAATAAAATCCATCTTCAATAGCAGGACCAATTGTGAATAATGCATCTGGCCATAAAGCATGAATTGCTTGAGCCATTAAGTGACTTGTTGAATGATTTAATATATGAAATGCTTCTGGAGAAGAAGTGGTAATTAATTCAAATTCTTTTCCGTCTTCTGGAAGTGGTCTAAATAAATCATAATCTTTTCCATCAACTTTATAAGCGATTGCTTTTTTCTTGTTTTCAGGATCTAAAAGAAGAGCAACATCCATTCCATTTGCGCCATCTTTTACTTCAATTTCTTTTTTATCAACTAAAATTTTCATAAAATCTCCTTCTCTAAGAACAAAAAACGTCCTTAGAAATAAAATTCTAAGGACGTAATATACGCGGTACCACCTTAGTTATAAAGAATTTCTTCTTTATCACTCAGTTTCAAATTTTAAGGATTAAATTCTAACCTTAGCTCCGAAGTGGTAACTATTAATTTTCTTTAAGAAATCTTTCACCAACAACTGATTTCCTCTCTAATAAAGAAGATTTAATAATCGTTTCTTCTTCAACGCTATAAATATAATAATCTTATTTTTAACTAAATCAACAATTTTAAATATGACTTTTTTATATAAAAATTAGATAAAACTAGAATTTTATGGTAATTTTTGTCCGCTTACAGTGTAAATTTTATACCATTCATCTTTTGTTAATTCAATTTTTGCCCCACTAATAGCATCTAAAATATGATCTTTATTTGTTGAACCAATTAAGACTTGCACATTAGCTCCAAGTTTTAATAAAAATGCAATAGCAATACCTTGAGGAGTGGAGTTATATTTATTTGCTAATTCTTTTAAATAATGATTTAGTTCATGATATTTTTCATCATTATTAAAAATTAAACCTTCAAACATTCCATATTGGAATGGTGACCAGCATTGTAACAAAATATTTTTTCTCTTTAAATAAAAGAATATATCGCCACTTCTCTCAATCCCTTCATCAAAATATGTATTGAAATTCAATTCTTCAGATACAATTGAAGGATGACCAATTCCAAGTTGAAGTTGATTTACTTCAATTTTTTGTTTACAAGTATCCTCTAAATATTTAATTGCTTCTTTTGAAAAATTAGAAACACCTAAATGTTTAACCATTCCTTTTTCATATAAATAATTAAAAGCTCTTGCAACTTCTTCATTATCGAGAAAAATATCAGGTCGGTGAAGCAAAAAATAATCAACGTAAGGTAGACCAAGTCTAGCAAGTGAATCTTCACAAGATTTAACGATTGCATCATATGATAAATCATATATGCATGTCCCTTTTTCTCTATCTTTATAGATTCCACATTTAGTCTGAATAATCATTCTTTCTCGTAAGGTTGGATCTAATTTTAAGGCTTCTCCTAGCTTCCTTTCGCTATCCCCATCATTATAAATGCTAGAAGTATCAAAAAAATTAATTCCATTATCAAGATCAAATTTAATTAAATCTGCTAATTCTTCTGAACTAAGATTTTTTAAACGCATTAGTCCTTGTATAATTTTTGATTTTTTCATAAAACAATTATAAATGAAATATGCTATTAAAAAAACTCCCGATCATTTAATCTAGGAGTTAAATTTATTTTTAATTAAGCAACACTTTTATTATCAGGAAGATAGATAATTCTCATAAAATTTGCTTTCCCTGATCCAGTAGGTGTACCGCCACTAATCAAAATCGAATCACCTGGGTTTAAACCAAGTTGTTTTGCATAATATATTGATAAAACTTCCATCTCTTCAATGAAATCTGGCATTTTACCAGGAATATAAGTGGAGTAAATTCCCCAATAAAGAGCATTTTGTAAACAAGTTTTTTCTCTATTGCTTATTGAAAGAATTGGACAACATGGTCTAGCTTTACTAATTCTTCGACTAGATTTACCAGTTTCTGTAAAACTAACAATCAATTTAGCATTAATTAATTTTGCAGTATTTGCAATTGAATTAGCAATTGCATCGTTATTAACTTTCTCGCTTGAATCATAAGCTTCTTTTGCAAGACGCTCAAAATCAAGTTGTTTTTCCATAGTGGAAGAAATTCTTGTTTGCATATCAACTGCTTCGATAGGATATTCGCCACTTGCGCTTTCAGCAGAAAGCATAACACAATCGCTAGATTCATTAATTGCAGTTGCAACATCACTTACCTCAGCTCTTGTTGGAACTGGTGAATGACACATTGAATCAAGCATTTGAGTTGCTGTAATAACAGGTTTACCTTCTTTTCTACAAAGTGAAATAAGTTCTTTTTGAATAATTGGAACTTCTTCAGGAGGTATTTCAACGCCTAAATCACCTCTAGCAACCATAATTCCATCACTTGCATCAACAATTTCTTTAATATGTGATAAAGCAACGACATTTTCTATCTTAGAAATAATTCTAATTTCTGGATGTCCTTGTTCTTTAAGTAAATTTCTAATTTCTTGAACATCTTCAGCAGTGGAGACAAATGAAGCTGCAATATAATCAACCCCATGTTCACAACCCCAAATTAAATCATTACGATCTTTTTCGTTCATAAATGGCATACTAAGCCTTGCACCGACACAATTTACACCTTTTTTACTTCCTAAATCATGGCTATCTAAAGCTTCGCAAATAAGTTCTTGATTTTCTTCATCTTTCTCTCTAACAATTAAATCAAGTTTACCATCATCAAATTTAATATGATTACCTATTTGAGCATCATTGTATAAACCAGGGAAGTTAACACTAATTTTTTCAGGAGTACCTAAAACTTCTTTCATAGAAATTCTAATAGTTTGACCTTTTTGAATAGGAATCAAATTATTTTCCATATCATGACATCTAATTTCAGGACCTTTTGTATCAAGCATAACAGCGATAAATACACCTTCTTTTTCAAGTGCTCTTGCTTTATTTAATTTTTCTAAATGTTCATCATATGATCCATGAGAAAAATTTAAACGCATGCAATTCATACCATGTTTAACAAGTTCTTTAAGCATTTCTTCAGATTCGCTAGCAGGACCAATTGTGCAAACAATTTTTGTATTTTTTGAAATATTTCTTTTAATCATCTTATATACCTCAATTATTTAATTAAATCGTAATCATCGTATAAATCTTCATGTTTGTCTCTTGGAGTTGCTAAAGCTTCATAAATATCTTGGTGGTGGAGTTTATTATTAACAATACCAACACAAACACCGCCAATTCCTTCATCTAAAAGTTTAACTGCGTAAGCACCCATTCTTGTACTATTAAATCTTTCCATAGCACTTGGACGTCCACCTCTTTGAATATATCCTAAGACATCAAGTCTTGTATCAAATCCTGTTTCTTTTTGGATTCTATCAACTAATGCTTTTGTATCAAGTAATTTTTCACTTACCAAAATAGTAACGTGATCAGGATTTGTTTTCTTTAATTCTTTAAGTTGTTCAATAAGGTCATCAATACTAACTGGTCTATCATTTGTAACAATAAAATCAGCATGTGTAGCAATACCCGCAAATAATGTTAAATCTCCGCATTTGTTGCCCATAACTTCAATTACGCCACATCTATTATGACTACTCATTGTGTCATTAATATCATCGATTGCTGAAACAACTTTATTTAAGGCTGTATCAAAACCAATTGTAAAATCAGTTGAAGAAATATCATTATCAATAGTTCCAGGAAGACCAATACAATTAATTCCTTGTTCACTTAATTTTTTAGCACCCATGTAACTTCCATCGCCACCAATGACAATTAATGCATCAATTCCATGTTTTTTTAAATTTTCAATACCTTTCTTTTGAACCTCAGGATCTTTAAATTCTGGAAGACGTGCAGACTTTAATACAGTCCCACCAAGTGAGCAACTATATTTTGCAAAGTCTTTATCAACTTTTTCAATTTCATCATGTACAAGACCATAATAACCATGTCTTATTACATACATTTCTTTATTTAATTTATAGCCAGCTCTAATTGCCCCTAACATAGCACAGTTCATGCCTGGCGCATCGCCACCACTCGCTAAAATTCCGATTTTTTTAACCATAGAACCTTTCCTCTTTCCCAAAACATTATAATATAAATGACTAAATGCGTGTAGCAATTATTATAATAATTGCTTGCTAAAGAACTCGAATATAAATAAAACAAGAAAATCATTTTTTGATTTTTCTTTTAGTCTATAATATAAGAACTATGTTTACATTGGATTCAGGATATAGTTTAAAAAGAAGAGGAGTATTGTCGGTAAACGACAATCAATTTTTATATAGTCTATATTTACCATTAATTGGTTATAAATCATTATTTATATATGAATTCTTAGTAAATGAATATTTTTATGGTTTAAAAGAATCTAAAATTTCATATCTTGCAAAAAAATCAAATATGAAAGTAAGTGAATTTTTAGAAAACAAAAATAATCTTGAATCAGTCGGTCTTTTGCAAACATTAGAAAACAATAATAATAATTATGTTTTTATTTTAAAAGCAATATTAAATCCTAATGATTTTTTTGAAAATAGTGTTCTTAAAAATTTATTTATTTATAAAGTTGGAAAAGATAATGCTCTTAAAATTATTAAAAAATACGAAATAGATGATATTGATTTTACAAAATATACAGATATAAGTGCAGGAGTTAATGAATCATTTGATATTAAAATTGATGAAGATTGTAATCTCGATGAAGAACCAGATCTTATTTGTGTTAATAAAAATGAACTAAAGGATTCTTTTGATGATATAAAATTAATTGAATTCATCGCTAAAAAATCAAATATAAACATTAAAGAATTCACAAATGAAGATATAAAAGAAATGCATAGATTAGGTTGTCTTTACGGCCTTAGCGAAGACATTATTGGCTACATAATGATTGATGCTTATAAATTTGATAATCCTGAAAATCATAAAGTTGATTTTGCATATTGCAATAGACGTTGTAAAACTGAAATATCTAAATACAAAGCCTACAATCAAAAGAAGTATGGAAATAAAATTAATGGAAAAACTGAAGCGGCTAATCAAATTAATTACTATAATGAAACAAGCCCAAGAAATTTTCTAAAAGAAAAACAAAACGGAACCGAGCCAATTTTAGCCGATTTAAATATAATTGATTATTTATCGCAAAATATGGGTTTCTCTGATGGCGTAATAAATGTAATATTAGAATACACCTTGGAAAAACTTGATGGAAAACTCCTTAAAAATTATGTAGAAAAAGTTGCTTCGTCAATGAAAAGAAAAGGTATCAAAAGTACTCTAGAAGCTTATGATTATTTATTAGATGATAAAAATCCAGCTTCTAAAAAAACAAATGTCAAATATGATTCAAATAATGTCACAAGCGAAAAAGTGGCGGTTGATTCAAATGAATTTGATGAAATTAGTGATGATGATATTGGAAATTTACTTTAATGGAAAAGATTTACGGATTTAAAATTGATGATAGCGATTTAGCTGAATATGAAGATGAATGTTTCTTAAAAATTAAAAAAGATCCAGAGTTTTATGGTGTACTTTTGGACAATGGTTTTGACGATTCACTAATTAAAAAATATATTGGTAGTTGCAATTCTTTTTATGAAGAATATCAAACATGGAAAAGTATAAAAACTATCGATGATGTAAATAGAACTGGCATCAAGTTTGGATATAATTTAAAAATAGAAAATGGATACATCAATAGAACTAGATACCTATTACCTGCATATCAAGAATATATGAATTTTCAATCTAAATTTATTTACAAAGATTATACAGATGATTTTGATAATGTGACTTTAAAAGATGTTGATAATAAAGTATTAAAATCAAAAATTAAACAGCTTGTAAAAGATAAAAGTTGGATTTATATGACTGGAGCAATCAGAAGTGGTAGAACTTTTTGTGCAATTGCTTTGATTAATGCAAGTGCGAATAAAGGTGCATCAAATCTAGCTTTTGTTAATACTCAAACAAGATTTAAGGAACTGCAACAAATGTTTTTCGATGAAAAAAATGACTTTAATAAAAAAATTGAGCAATTAAAAGAAGCACATGTTCTTGTTTTAGATGGTTTTGGAAATGAATACATAAATGATATTGTAAGGGATAATATTATTTTGCCAATTTTGCTTTCAAGAGCTTCAAATAGAAAAACAACGATATTTACAAGTGATTTTTCAATTAATGACATAATAACTTTATATACTCAAAAAGACAAAAGTGGTAACAATATAAAAGTAAAACAACTTCAAAACATTCTAAAATCTATGATAAAAGAAGAAGTTATAACAAGTAAAACTAGTCTATATTAAAATTGATCAATCAATGATTGCATCAATTTTTTTATATAATTCTTCGGTTGTGGAATTATTTTCAATTACAAAAACGTTTTCGTTTTTGCTATAAGAAAAATCTTTATTAATTGCTTTAGATGATTTAATATCCTCTCCTCGTTTATTTAAATGTTCTATTTGTTTATTTTTTGATACTTCTAAAACAATAATTTTTTTAAACATATATTCATAATGAGCTTTAAAAAGTAGCGGAACTTCAATTGCAATATTTTCATTTTCTTTAATAATTGATACAAGTTTGTCTTCTAAAATAGGATAAATATAATCTTCAACCGCGGTCTTTTTGTTTGGATTTAGAATCATAATTTCTTTAGCTTTTTTTGTAATTTCTTTATTATCAATATTAAAAGGAACTCCTAGAATTCTACTAATTTTATTACTAATTGCTTGATTTCTGTATAATTCATGAACAATTTCGTCGCTTGATAAGACAAAATATTTTTTCTTCTTTAAGTAATTTAAAACTGTAGATTTACCAGACCCAATTGGTCCAGTAATACCTATGGCTTTTCTTATTGATTCATCAACTTGGCAATTAGGACAATATGTCGTTCCTCTTCCACATATAAATGTTTTGTGAAATTTAGTTCCACATCTTGGACATAATTTTCCTTCGTGACCATAGCATTTTAAATGACCTTGCATCCTTCCATCAACTCCTTCACTAGGGTGGAACGAATGAATAGTTGAACCTCCGCATTCAATTGCTTCAAGTAAGATTTTTTTGGCATTAATGCATATATTTTTAACTTCTTCGTCAGTTAAATCTTTACCTTTTTTAAAAGGAGAAATTTTGCACGCATAATTAATTTCATCAGCATAAATATTACCAATCCCACATAAAATAGTTTGATCAAGTAATAATTCTTTTATACATTTATTCTTATTAAACTTTTCCTTTATTTCAAAATACATTGATTCGTCTAAGTTTAATGGTTCTATTCCTAACTTTTTAATCATCTCAAGATTCTTATATTCTTGAATATTTGATAGATACATGATTCCAAATTTCCTTGTATCATCAAAAGCTAATGTAGAACCATCATTGAAATAAAAGAGTGCAGTTGTGAATTTATTGCGATGATAAGCAGATTCTGAGTATCTCCATTTGCCTTCCATTCTTAAATGATTTATTAAAACTAAATCATCAGAAAACATAAAAAACATGTATTTCCCATATCTTTCAATATTTAATAATGTTTTGCCATTAAGTTTTTGTTTAAACTCTTCAAGATCGCTTAAAACAAGTTTATCAAAATAAACTTCGACATGGTCAATTGTTTTTCCTTTTACTAATGGCAATATAATATTTTTAACGGTTTCAACTTCTGGTAATTCTGGCATATTTATTTACTATCAAACCAAGTTTTTGCATAGCCTCCATCTACTTTTAAATTCACCTTTAATTTAACACAATTTTCCATAATATTCGAAACAAGTGCTTTGACTTTATCTTTTTCATCTTCATAAACCATTAAAATAACTTCATCATGTATTTGCAAAATTAATCTAGATTTTAAATTGTTTTTTGTTAATTCATCATCAATCTTAATCATAGCAATCTTGATTAAATCAGCAGCAGATCCTTGAATTGGAGCATTCATAGCTGCTCTTTTAGCAAATTCTCTAATTTGATAAGATGGATCATTTATTTGCTCAAGGTATCTTCTTCTATTAAACATAGTTGTTGCATATCCGTGAGTTTTTGCAAACTCAACAAGTGAATTTAGATATTCTCCAATTTCTGGAAATTCTGTATAAAAACTAGATATAACTTCTTTTGCTTCTTTAGGAGAAACATTTATCTGTTCTGCTAAACCCCAATCGCTGATACCATAAACAATTCCAAAATTAACAGCCTTTGCTTTTCTTCTTTCAAGAGATGTTGGTTCTCTTCCAATAATATGAAATATTTTTTTAGCAGTTTCTGAATGAATATCATGTCCCTCATTAAACATATTAATGAATGATTGACTATTAGATAAATGTGCTAAAACCCTTAATTCTATTTGAGAATAATCTAAAGAAAGAATATATTTATCGTTTTCTTTATAGTAAAAAGCTTTTCTAATAGTCTTTGCTTCTTCATCACGAACACTTATATTTTGCATATTTGGTTCGCTAGAAGAAAGTCTTCCAGTAGTGGTGGTCGCTTGATTAAATGTTGTATGAATTTTATTGTCATCATGAATGAAATTGATGATTCCATCGACATAAGTAGAAATTAATTTAGCATATTTTCTATATTCTAAAACAAGAGGGACAATTGGATGTTTATCAATTAAATCTTTTAAATACTCAATTGATGTTGAACCTTTTTTATTTCCTGAAAGTTGCAATTTCTCAAAAAGAATAACTCCTAACTGTTTTGGTGAAGCAATATTGAATTTTTCACCAGCTAATGCATAAATTTTTTGTTCTAACTCAAATAATTTTGCTTCCCAATTCTTTTTATAATCTAACAAAACATCTTTATCAACTGGAAATCCTTCCATTTCCATTTTTGCTAAAACAATTGTTAAAGGTTGCTCAATAGAATATAAAAGTTCATATTGATCTTTCTCCTTTAATTTAAAAATGATACTTTCATGTAAATTTAATGAATAATATGCTTCACAAACCGATAATTTTGGATTACCTAAATCAAAAAGTAAAGAATCTTCAAAAACATAACTGACATCAATCTTATTATTTATCATAATATTTTCAAATTCTGGTTTTATTGAAGAATCTAAAAGGTAGTTTGCCAAAAGCAAATCAAAATATAAGCCATCAATCGCTATTTGTGCATTATTGAGCACACAATAAATTGTCTTGTAATTAAAGCAATATTTCTTAATCTCTTTATTTTTTAAAGCTTCTAATAATTTATTGTCTTTTAGCAAATCTTCTTTTTTTAAATAATAAACTTTTTCATTTAAAGCAATCGAAACCCCAAAAAGTTCAGCGTCGTGGTAATTGCATTTCGTATCGTAGTCAATTGCAAAGCCAAAACCATCGATTAAATCAAGGGAATTAACATTATTTAATTCTATATATTCAATTTGTTTGTTTTCGACATCTTTTCTTTTTAATTCCTTAGGAAGTCTTGAAACTAAGCTTTTTAATTCATATTTTGTAGCAAAAGTAGAAATTTCATCAAAATCATATCCTTTATAAATTGTTTCTCGAACAGTAAAAGAAATATTTTCATCTAATCTAATAGTTGCAAGATCTTTTGAAATTCTACCAATTTCTTGATTAGTTACAATTGACTCGCAAACCTTACTTGTTTGAGTTTTAGCATATTCAATAATGTTTTCTAAATCGCCATGTTCCTTAATTAAAGTTAAGGCAGTTTTTTCACCTACTTTAGGAACTCCTGGAATATTATCACTTGAATCGCCTAGTAAACCTTTTAAATCTGTAATTTGAATTGGCTCAATTCCATATTCTTCATGAAAGGTTTCTAGATTCATTTCATGAATATCTTTTAAACCCTTTTTAATCAATTCAATCTTAATATTTTTATCAATTAATTGAAGATAATCATGATCACTTGTGTATATTTCGACACTATATCCTTCTTTCCCAGCTTTTTTTGCCATGATTCCAGCAATATCATCAGCTTCAATTTCATCTGATTCATAATAAGGAATAGATAGCGACTTTAAAAGTTCACGAGCAATAGGCATTTGAAGAAGTAATTCTTCTGGTGCTTTCTTTCTGTTTGCCTTATATTCTTTATAAGCTTGATGTCTAAAAGTATGTGATCCTTTATCAAATGCAACAAAAATTCCATCGTCTTTTTCTACAGTTTTCAAAATATTTGAAAGCATGTTTGAAAAAGCAACAATAGCGTTAGTAGGGGTGCCATAACTTGTATGAAGTATTTGACCATCTTTGAAACTTGTTGCATAAAATGCACGAAATAAAAGACTATTACCATCAATAATAACGAT
>CAVKEL010000115.1:0-5254 GCA_963655445.1 Acutalibacteraceae bacterium
TAATTGAGTTTTTTTAATTTGACCATTTTTCGAAATCAAACAAATGCTTGCATTTATAGAGAAATCTTTAACAATGATACATTTAATAACGTATTCATCAAATGGCAAGTTAGTCAAGTAGTTAACATGTTTACCTTGATCTTTATATTTTCCTTCATCAATGTCACAAACTTGTATATACAAATAATTACCTTTATTGGTAAAAGCAAGGATGTAATCAGCAGTATTGCATAATGAAGACATCATTAAAACGTCACCATCTTTGATTTTTGGAAGATCTCCATTACTTGCATCATGAGATTTAACTGATGACCTATTAATATATCCATCTTGTGTTAGACTAACATAGCAATCCTCTTTGATTATTAATGCACGTCGATCAATAACAAGTTTAGATTCATTTCCCTCTTCAATTAAAGTTCTTCTTGGTGTTCCATATTTTTTAGCGATATATTTGAGATCATCCACTATTATGTGTTTAACCTTTAATGGTGAGTTGATTGTTTCGATGTAATCGGCAATTTGTTTCTCTAACTCATTCTTTTCATTTACATAAGTTGTTACATCTGTGTTACTTAATTTATATAAACGCATCATAACAATAGCTTCTGCTTGTTCATCTTTAAATCCAAATTTATTCATCAAATTTGTTTTAGAATCTTGTTTATCTTTACTAGAACGAATAACAGCGACAACTTCATTAACTATAGAAATTGCTTTAATTAAGCCATCAACAATTAATAATCTATCTTGAGCTTTCTTTAAATCGTATTGTGTTCTTCTTAAAATAATAGTATTTTGGAATGCTAAAAAATCATCTAAATAGTTTAATATTGGTAGAAATTTAGGAGTTTTTTGGTCAATAGCAACCATATTAGCACTATATGAAATTTTAAGTTGAGTCTTACTTTTCAAGTAGTTTAAAACTACTTTTGGATCTATTTCTTTTTTAAGATCAACTACAATCTTAACATCGTCACCAGCAGTCTCATCAATTACATCTAAAATACCATCAATTTCTTTTGATTTTTTTATTTTATCAATTGAATAAACTAATTGAATCTTGATTACTCCATATGGAATATCATGTATGATTAAACGATTAACATTTTTATCAGAAGTATCAATATCAACTTTACTCGTTAATTCGATTTTCCCTCTACCAGTCGAATAAATATCTCTTAAACCAGAAGATTTGTAAATAATTCCTCCGGTTGGAAAATCAGGCCCTTGCACAATATTTAAAATATCATCTAATTCACAATTTGGATGATTTAATCTATAAATTGCAGCCTCGCACATTTCGATTAAATTATGTGGAGGTATTTCGGTAGCAATAGCAAAAGCAATACCACTTGCACCATTTACAAATAAATTTGGAAATCTAGCAGGAACAACGATTGGTTCGAATAAAGTATCATCAAAGTTTAAAGTCATATCAACGGTATTTTTGTCGATTTCCCCTAACATTTCCTCAACAGAAAACTCATTTAGTTTAGCTTCAGTATAACGATAAGCAGCAGGTGGATCATCATCAATTGAACCATTATTTCCTTGAAAATGTATTAAAGGTTGTCTCATTTTCCAATCTTGAGACATTCTCACTAACGCTTCATAAATAGATGAATCACCATGAGGGTGATAAAAGCCCATTACATTTCCTACGATACCAGCGCATTTTCTCGTTTGTTTATCAAAAGTATTTCCATTTCTGTACATGGAATATAAAATTCTTCTTTGAACTGGTTTTAACCCATCTCTAAGATCTGGAATTGCACGATCTTGAATAACTTCTTTTGCATAAATTGCGCTTCTAGAATCCATAATAGTGTCCATTGGTTCGACACTAATATTCTCTATATAAGAAGGTTCTTCTTTAATTTTTTTAGCCATTACTTCTTAACCTCCTTTATAAATGTATCAACTTCTTCAAAATTAATATGATCAATAATCCATTCCTTACGTAAATCAGGATTATTTCCCATTAATACATTAACTTTCTTTTCAACTAAAAGTGGATCTTCAATAGAAATTCTTAAAAGTAATCTATGTTCAGGATTCATAGTTGTTGAACTTAATTGGTCAGAGTTCATTTCACCCAAACCTTTATATCTAGAAATCTTATATCCTTGACCAACTTCTTTTTTTGCTTCTTCTAAATCTGAATCCTTCCAAGCATATTTTTCAATTTTAACATTGCCTTTTTGATCTTCTTTAAAGACTCTATATAAAGGAGGAACAGCAACATAAACCATTCCACTAGTAATCAAACTTTTCATATATAAATAAAAGAAAGTTAATAATAGAGTTTGAATATGAGCACCATCAGTATCAGCATCAGTCATAATAATAATTTTCCCATAATGACTATCTTCAACATCAAAAGATTGACCAAAACCAGCACCAATTGTGTTAATAATTGTCGATATTTCCTCATTTTTTAATATTCTATCAAGAGTTAATCCATAAGTATTTAATGGTTTTCCTCTTAATGGAAGAATCGCTTGATGTTTTGGATCTCTACCTTTTTTAGCATTACCACCCGCAGAATTACCTTCAACAATAAAAAGTTCGTTCTTTTTATATTCTTTACTTGAACATGGAGTTAATTTATCACTAACTAAAACTGCTTCTTTAGCTTTTTTAGCTGTTGTTCTAGCTTCATTCTTGGCTTTTCTTGCAGCTAATCGTGCGTTTTGAGATGCAAAACATTTATTAACAAAATTAACAGCAAAATTTTTGTTTTCATTTAAATAATAAGAAAATTGAGTGTAAACCAAGTTGGATACAACTGTTTGTGCTTGCTGAGTTCCTAATTTGCCTTTTGTTTGCCCTTCAAACTCAAGAATAGATTCAGGAAGTCTCAATGAAATTATAGCTGTTAATCCTTCACGAATATCAGTTCCTTCAAGTTTCTCTTTACTCTTACTTAAATTATTCTTTTCAATATAATCATTTACAGCTTTTGTTAAACCCATTCTAAAACCAGCTTCATGGGTTCCACCTTCTCTAGTTCTAACATTATTTACATAACTAAAAATTGATTCGTTATAATCGTTTTTACAATATTGCATTGCAATTTCAACATGAATTTCATCGATTGTATCTTCAAAATCTATTGTCTCATCAATTTTTTCTTTACTTTGATTCAAGACATCAATATATTCACTTAAACCATTTTCATAATAAAATTCTTCAGTTTTCTTAATTCTTTCATCAACTAAAATAAATTTAACTTTTTTAAGTAAAAAAGCTTCTTCTTGAAGATGAGACGCAATTGTGTCCCATTTAAATTCTGTAGTAGAAAAAATAGCTGGATCTGGTTTAAAAGTTACAGTAGTACCGTGTTTTAATGTTTTTCCTAAAACTTCTAATGGAGTTTCAACTTCCCCACCATTATGAAAACGAAGATGGTATTGGCTGCCTTTATAATTTACTGTTACATCACAAAATAAAGAAAGTGCATTTGTAACTGAACTACCAACACCATGTAAACCAGCACTTGATTTATATGCGTGATCATTAAATTTACCACCACTATGTAACGTTGTAAAAATAAGTTGAACAGCAGGAATTCCAGTTTGCTTATTGATATCGCAAGGAATGCCCCTTCCTTCATCTTGAACAGTTAAACTACCATCTTTATGAATGGTTACAGTAATTTTTTCGCCAAAACCATTAAGGGCTTCATCAACAGCATTATCAACAATTTCCCATACCAAATGATGCAAGCCAGTACTATTTGTACTGCCAATATACATACCAGGTCTTTTTCTAACGCCTTCTAAACCTGACAAAAGTTCTATACTATTCGCATTATAATCATCAATTGGACACATTTATTTCTTCCCTCTACAACTTTTAAATTATACATAAAAGATTTCTTTATTTCTAGAATTAATAAGTCATTTATAATAAAATACTTTTATGCAAATATTTTATTGTGTCTTAACAATATTGTTAAGCGCCCTATTTGGGTATTTATTCGGTTCGATTCCGAATGCTGTTATTATTGGAAAAATTTTCTTCAAAAGGGACCCGCGAAATGAAGGCAGTAAAAATGCTGGTGGAACTAATGCAGGTAGAATATTCGGTTTAAAAATTGGTGTAATCGTAATTATTCTAGATATGTTAAAAGTTGCCATTCCATTTGCAATAACATTCTTCTTATTTACTAAAGTAGCAATTTTTAAAGAAATTCTCTACTACTCCGAAGAATTTAATGCATTTGGTAGAGGAAATACACTCCTTCAGTTAGCGTATTGGATAACACCATTTGCTGGAGTCATCGGCCATTGCTATAGTTTATTTATTAAATTTAGCGGTGGCAAAGCAGTTAGCTCATATATGGGATTTGCAATTGCATCATCTTGGGTAGGATTTGTAACTGTTTCATTAACATTCTTCCCAATGATTAAAATAAAGAAAAAAGTTAGCATTGCATCGTTAGTTACTACTAGTACATTCACTGTTGTATGTTGGATCATATATATAGTGTATTTAGCTACTGGGTATGATCCATCAGTAATAAATTGGCTTATGTATTTCGGATTTGGTCCTGAAATGTGCATATATTTCCCAGTATTTATTACATTAAGTTTCTTATTATTAACGTTTAAACACAAACCTAATATCAAAAGAATTAAAGAAGGAACAGAACCTAACGCCTATTGGCTAAAAGAAGACAATAAATAAGCACATTAAATTGTGCTTTTTTTAATATTCTCGATTTTAAGAATGTTTGTTGTATGTTTAATCAATACAAATTACAAAATGTTCTTAAAATCGAGTTTTTTATTTTTTAACTTATAATCTTTGAATTCTCTCTTTCTAGTAGTAGATTTTTAGTAGATAAGTAGTAATGTGAAAAACTCAAATTTCCAATCCACAAATTGAAATTTATTCGATGGTTATCGTGTTTTTGATTGACAAAATTTATGTAACGAAATTTTTAAGATACTACACTGCTGCTCAATCTTTTGTCATTACTTCTAAATGTATATTAATTGGACAAAGCACATGTTTTAAGTTATTTTCCAAAAAATATAAAAAAGCGTTTTACAATTAGTTGTATCACTTCAACTATAAAACGCTCTTAAAATTGAATTTTTAAATTCTATAAAAAAAAGACCACTTATTTAAAAGTGGTCGAATACAATTTAACTATTTTTGATTATTCATGCTATTCATGACAGCTCTAATTTGAGCTTCACTTGGTTTTCTACCCATTTGCATGAACATTGCTCTTATCATC
>CAVKEL010000116.1:0-4591 GCA_963655445.1 Acutalibacteraceae bacterium
CTTCAAAAAATACCGTTTTAGCACAACAAAATAGGCTTATCTTAAAAAGACAGGTATTATACTTAATGATTTTTTATGTTTCAAAAATGTTTATTGATATAAGAGTTATATGAGACAAAAATTAAATTTTGTTCAATAAATTATAAATTTACAATTTTTGTTAAAAAATATGATAATTTTTTGAAATTCCCGCCATATTATTAGTGAAGGGCGGTAAAATTCTTTACTTTCAAAACCATTTCCTATAAAATATCCCGAGTTTAACACTTTGGAGGGATAAATGTAGTAATTTATGGCGATTCATTTTAATAAGTTACTACATCTTTATTTGAATAATTCTTCTAATTTGTTTCGTTTATAATGCTTTTTATTTAAATTTAAATCAAATGTTTTGCATAAGGCATCGCAAATTGTTGAACCGGTATAAATTGATTGATAGATTGAATCTCCCATTGAAACAACATTCATATTGTTAATCGTTTTGATAATATTAGTCGAAGAAAAAGAGTAAGAATTATCCTTTTCAATAAGTTTATTTTCTAAAATCCTATAAATTAACAATGCAATATAGCAAATTGAAAAATGACCTTTGATTGATGGATCTGACCAAACATAAGCTGGTCTTGAATCAAAATCAGTTTTTAGTAATCTAAAATTTTGTTCAATTTTCCATCTTTGTGCATTAATCGCCATGACCTCTTTAATATCTTTATCTAAATTTGTAGCCAAAGCATAAAAACCATGGTATTTTTCTTCTTTATCTATTGTTTCATGATTTAAAACATTAATTGTTTTTTGAATAATTTCGCCATCCACAGTTACTGGAACTGAGTCAACAAATCTTCTTGGATCATTTTGGTTTTTGTTCTTTGATTTTGTGTTATTTTTAACAATTTTCTCTGCTCTTTGTAATTGATTATTAAAAATATTTTTTTGATAAATGTAATATTTTTGAGAAAAAGTGACATATATAGTTTCTTCCATCTCTAAATTACCACTTAATTTTATACCTAATTCTTTGATGAAATTTGCTGGAATTTTTCTCGATATTGGGAAAGCTTTATAAATCATATCCTTTTCTAAAAGTTTTTCTTCTTGTTTTGAAAGTTCTGCACCTGTAATTTTCTTATCAATTGCATTTTTGAACGATTCTAGGCTAACTTTTTCATCATTTTCAACAAATTTCCAATTCAAATCTTCAAAAATATATTTTGTATTTTCTTCGTCAATTTTCTTTAAAGATTGAGTTACGACATAATGTCTATTATTTAATGAATTAAAAAATCGAATATCATATGAACCAAGCCCTGCATCGGAACAATAAATAAAACTTGAAGTTTTATAATTATTGATCATTTGTTTTTCTAATGGAATTGCAGTTGTTTGCTCGTTTGTATTTCCAGGATTTAAAGAGTAAGAAATAGGAATGCCATTTGAATCGATGAATAGACCCATTTGGACGATTGGATTAGGTCGATGTTCTTTCGAAGTACCATATTTTCTTAAACCCCATTGAATAATATCGCCATCTTCATTATAAATATCGTCATCTTCGTTTTCGGTTTCAAAATAAAAATTTGAACAATCGTAGTAAAAAACATCTGTATTTAAATTAACTATATTTTTAGTATTTTTAAATAAAGTTTCCTGCAATGCATCATTATTTTCTGAAATGAGTTCTAACAATCTGTAGGAATTTATTAAGTTATAGTTTGGTGAACAAAGATATTTATCACGGGAATTATGCGTTTCTTTTTTTGAAGCTGGTTTTAGAATTCTTGCAATTGATAAATATTTAAGAATATTAACAATATCGTATTGCGCTTTTGTTTTTATTGAATTTACAAATTCATCTAAACCCAATTTATTAAAAATCTGAATAAAAAATAGCCATCCAATGTTTTTGTAGGTTGACTTGCTGATTAAAGAATTTAACTCTAATTCTTCTCGAAAATTTACTTTTTTTGAATAAATTTGTATATCATCTTTTAATTCAGCATTTAAATTATCAACATATTGAATGCAATATTCTTTTGGATTATCAATTCCTTTATCTTGTAATTCTTTATGAGTAGCTATTTTTTGTATTATTCTTGTTTTAACTTTTTTGCCTTCTCTATAACTTTCTCCAACGTAATAATTTATTGTATTTTTTGATTTTGAACATAATAATTTCATAATTTTAACCTCTTTTATATTATACAATAAATTGCTACAAATTACTACATTAATTATTGCAAAGTGTTAAAGAAATTAAAAAAATCATATACAAAGTATATGACTTCAATTTTTGATCTAATTTCTGTTGTAATTTTTAGCTTGTCAAGAGGCAAAGTGTTAAACTACCGTGATAATTTTTTGAAATTCCCGCCATATTATTAGTGAAGGGCGGTAAAATTCTTTACTTTCAAAACCATTTCCTATAAAATATTTAAGCGCTACAAAGTAGCGATTCTTCTCTGTTATTATGAAATAATAATAACCAGATAGTCCAAAGGGAGGTATAAGAAATGAAAAAGTACGAATTAATGTACATCCTCAAATCAAGTTTAGATGATGAAGCAAGAAAAGCTGAAATCGCAAAACTTAATTCCTTGCTTACCGGTTTAGGTGCAAAAGTTAACAAAACCGATGAAAGTTTAGGAATGAGAGACTTAGCTTATCCAATTAAAGGTGAGAAAAAAGGATACTATGTCGTTTTAAAACTTGAAATGAACGATGTTAAACCAGTTAAAGAATTTGATCGTCTTTCTAAAATCAATAGTTCAGTATTAAGATACTTGTTCACTGTTGATAATCAATAGGAGGATTTATTATGATTAATAGCGTTGTTTTAGTAGGTCGTTTAACAAGAGATATTGAAATTAGAAAAACTCAAAGCAATTTAAGTGTGGCAAGTTTTTCTCTTGCGGTTGATAATCGAACAAAAGACGCAAATGGAAATAAAACCACAAGTTTTATTAATTGTACTGCTTGGAGACAATCTGCTGATTTCTTAGCCAAATATACTCATAAAGGTAGTTTAATTGGCGTTGAAGGAACACTTCAACAAAGAAGTTATGATAGAAAAGATGGAACCAAAGCAAGTGTATTAGAAGTAGTCGTTGATAGAGTCACTTTACTTGAAAGCAAAAATGCAAGTGGTGCTAGAGTTCAAGAAAATAATGATTTTGTTGAAGCTATGCCAATTGATGAGCCTGATCACTCAGAAGAGAAGACTGATATCACAAGCGGTGATTTAACTGATGACGATTTACCATTCTAATTAAAAGAAAAGAAGGAAAATAGTTATGGCATATATGAAAAAAAGAATGAAGAAAAAAGTTTGCTATTTCACTAAAAATAAAATCACTCATATCGATTATAAAGATGTCGAGTTATTAAAAAAGTTTGTTAGTCCAAGTGGAAGAATTTCACCACGTAGATTAACTGGAACATGTGCAAAGAGCCAAAGACAATTAGCAAGAGCAATTAAAAATGCTCGTTATATGGCTTTATTACCATATCTTGGTGAATAGTTATTCTATCATTTAAGAAATTAACCACCCGAATTGGGTGGTTTTTTGTTGCGTTGAATTATATAAATTGCGCATTATTAAATGCGCATATATAATAATTATATGAACGAATTAAGAAAAAAGAGAATTGATATTGGAATTACACAAATTCAAGCAGCTAATGCTTGTGGAGTATCTAGAAGAACATATCAAAATTATGAAAGTTCTGATAGTTTTAATGATAAATATTATGATTTACTTAAAAAGATGGAACAAATGGGTGTTTTAAATGGTGAAAACAGCATTTTAAGCATTAAAAAAATAATTAAAACTTGTCGATATGTATTCTCAAAATATAATAAAATAAAATGCGCATACTTATTTGGCAGTTATGCAAGAAACAAAGCGAAAGGGGAAAGCGATGTTGATATATTAATTGTTTGCGATCCTATGGGAATGGAGTTTTATGAAATAGCTCCAATTCTTGAAGATAATTTGCATAAAAAAATAGATTTACATACACATAGAGAAATGATTAATAACAAACTTTTTATTGAAGAAATATTAACAGAGGGGATTAAAATTTATGGATGAAAAAATAGTTTTAAGAATAGATTTATTATTAGAAAACATAGATAAGGCTATTTATGAATATTAATTATTTAAAGATAAATTTATTGCAAATTAGGTTTCATACGTGATTTTTTATGGTCATAAATGAAATTGTTTGCGACAATTCATGAATAGAAAAGGCATTAAAAGAAAAAGATAAATGCATATCTATAGATATTTTGAATTAACAAACTTTAGCGAAGCAAAAACAAAAGAAGATTATGTTTTAACATTGATGTTTCTATAATTTTTGCGCTCATAATTTAATAGTCTTTTTAAACTTTTCTATTGTATAATAGGAAAGGTAATTTTTATGGAAAAAAGAAAATTTAGATTTAACTTAATTATTTTAATAACTGCAGGAACAATCGAACTTGCTGTAGGAATTTTTATTTTGTTATATGTTTTTAATTCATTTGGTTTGCAAAATGTAATAAGACCAGTAATCTTGGGTTATATTGCTTTAGGAGTAACTGTTCTTG
>CAVKEL010000117.1:0-524 GCA_963655445.1 Acutalibacteraceae bacterium
TAAATGACATTGATGATGGCAAAATTTTTAGATATGAAAATGTTTTTAAAGCTTTAAAGAATATTGGTTATAAATCAATTGATATAAGTAGTGCACTTGAAAAGATCCCGAATGATTTATCAGACAATGAAGCAACAAAATTAGTAATAAGGGAGATAAACAATGCAAAATAACGATAATTATTTAAGACCAACATCTTTAGAAAATTATTTTGGACAACAAAAAATAATTGAAGAATTAAAAGTATATATTTATAGCGCAAAAAAGAGAAAAACAGTTCTTGATCACTTACTTTTTTATGGCCCACCAGGTCTAGGAAAAACCAGTCTTGCTTACGTAATTGCTCATGAAATGGATGCAAAAATTATAACAATTAGTGCATCTGCAATTAGAGATATAACAGAGATGGTTTCTCTATTAGGAACGTTAGATCCAGGAACAATTCTTTTTGTTGATGAAATCCATAACTTAGATAAAGAAATTGAAGAAATTCTTTATAATGCCATGGAAGATTTTAAGGTTAA
>CAVKEL010000117.1:569-5126 GCA_963655445.1 Acutalibacteraceae bacterium
GGTTAATATTACATACAAAAGCGAAGAAAATAGTAAGGCTATATCGATAGATTTGCCACCATTTACTTTAATAGGGGCAACCACAATGGCAGGTTCAATTTCGACACCATTAAGAGATCGTTTCGGAATTATTTTCAAATTCAATTATTATAATCAAAAAGAACTAAAATCAATTATTCAATATAATGCAAAAAAGATTAAATTAAATCTACTCAGTGGTGCAGCAAAAGAAATTGCTTTAAGAAGTAGAATGACACCGCGTATTGCGAATAATATTTTAAAAAGAATTCTTGATTATTCGATTTATAATAACATTAAAAAATACAATGAAATCAATATTTTGGATGCATTTAAGTTTTTAAACATAAATTCTTTTGGATTATCCGATGAAGACATCCAAATTTTAAAGTGTTTATATATTAATTTTAAAAGTAAGCCAGTTTCGCTCGATGCAATAGCAAGTTTACTAAATGAAAATGTCATAAATATCCGCGATATAAATGAACCATATTTAGTTAATCAAGGCTTTATAGAAAGAACGAAACAAGGCCGACAAATTACCAAACTTGGCATTGAAACCTACCTTCAAATTAAGCCGAAAAAGACCTAAATATTCAATTGTTTTTTTAGCCTAACTAATGTATATTATTTAGCGTATAGTTTTTACCTATTTATAAAATACTTTTATAAATAAGAGATGGAGGCGTTTTGTGAAAAGATTTCTAGCATACATATTGCTATGCGTTAGCATATTATTCAGTGCATTTATAGGTTTTGTTCCTACAGTTTTATCAATTAATGCAAGTGCTGATTATGATTCAGGACAAAACTTTATTTATAAGATTTCATTAAAGGATGATGGTGAAAAAAATGACGGTGACATCACAAGTGGTGCAGCCATGGATTCAATTATCGAAGTCTTTAAAGATCGTTTAGATTCTGCAAATATTTCAACTTATAAATTAGAAAGTGAAGGAAATGATACTATTCGTTTATCCTTCAAAGATAAAAGCGAAATTAATACATATGTTTCAAAATATTTAAATTTTGATGCTAATATTCAAGCTATGGATTATAGTGGCAAAATTATTCTTGAAGCTAGCGAATTTATTTCTGCTGGAGAAGCTTATATCGATTATACAAATAACACTCCAACTGTAGTTTTACCTCTTGCTGATCCAGAAGGTTTTAAAACTAAATTATATGAAAACATTAATGGTTCAAAAACTAATGACAGTACAAGTTCATATAAGAAAAAAGCTGGTGCTATTCAAACTTTCGCCGATGATGATTCAAGCGAAGAAGAAGAAACAAGTAATGAAAACTATCTATATATTGTCAATAATTGGAAAGCAGAAAGCTATTCAATGAAAACAATTATTGAAGAAAATAGTAGTGCGAATACTGATGAAATCAATGCGTATATCGATAGAATTGATGCTACAAATGGAGCCAATTTCTATTTTGATTATGATAGTGCAAATACTAGTAATACATTTACAAAACTTAAATACACTGGCTATTTAAGTGATGCGGGGAATGATTTAACTCTTGCAAACAAATTAGCAAATATCGTTGTTCAAAAATTTAACGCTTCTAGCCTTGATTACGAAGTTACATTAATTAATAAAGATTACATTAATTCAACTAGTAATAATGTGGCTGCATTCATTGAAAATTTAATTTATCATGGAACACAATATGGACAATATCGTTCAATTGTTATGTCAAGTTTACTTATTTCAGCAATTGTTGCTTTTGTTGTTACAGCATTATTCTTTGTTTTAAATTATGGAATCGCTGGTCTTACTTCAGTTGCTATTACTCCAGCTATGATTATTGCAACATTAGCTGTATTTAATTCATTTGGAGCTGAATTTAATGTAGGCACAATTATTGCTTTGATTGCTGTCGCAATCATCTCAATCTTTAGCGGTGCATCCTACTATAAGTCAGTTAAAGAAAATCTTTATAGAGGAAAGAATTTAAGAAAAGCAAATCAAGATGCAAGTAAAAATACTGGATTTATTCAAGTCGATTTATCAGTTATTTCAGTAATTCTTGGTCTTGTTTCTTACCTCATTCCAAATAGTATTATGCTTTCAATCGGTGCTGTTTTAATTCTTGGTGGATTATTCAACCTTTTATTAAATGGTATTTTATTAAGAGCAATGTACTATTTCTTAGCTAATTCAACATTTATTGAAAGTCATTTAAACCTTTTAATGATTGAAAGGAAGAAAATTCCAGACTTATCTAAAGATGAAAAACCAGTTTACTTTGATCAATTCAAGAAAAAATCAGAAAAGAAAAATAAAACCAAAATATTTGGAATTATTGGTACAGCATTACTCTTTATAAGTGCTATTGGAATTACAAGTTTCCAATTAATAGACGGAAATATTTACAATACCAATAACAATGTTGTTACTTCATCTCGTGTCTATCTTGAATTCGATTATAAGGATAATGGTGCTATAAAAACCGTTTCTGACCTTGAAAAGAAAGTTTTAAATAATCTTTATACATTTGATACAAATTCAAATACAAGAACTGAAAAACTTGTTGCTTATGATGATATTTTAAATTTCACATATTCATATAAGGAAAATTATTCAGCTAATAAAGAAACATTAAAAATTGATTATTATATTATTGAATTAAGCAATATATTCGATGAAGAAAATACAAAAGTTAGTGCTTATGTTGATTCAACTCATTATTTGGATAACGCAACAATTGAAGATGCTCTCCAATACTTAATCACTGATTATAACAATGCTTCTAACTTCAACTCTGTTGAACTCAAATCAGTCAAAAACGTTAATAGTGATACCAATAATTATTATTGTTTATTATTTGCATCAATTGGAACTGCTATTGTTGGTGTCTATATGATTTTCAGATTTGGTTTTTCAAGAGGACTTGTTAGTATTCTCTTTGTTGCAGCAAGCTCAACAATTATTACTGGCATCTTCTCACTTACTAGAGGAAGCTTTGACAGCCAAATTACCTTCGGAGTTGTTTTACTTACAATCTTAGGATTTGCAATTTTAGAAAATTATTATGTTGTTGATCGCGAAATTAAAAAAGAACATCACCTTGATAAACATAATTTTGCAGGCTTAAAAGAAGATAGTGAATTTGCAATAAATTTAGCAAACTCAAATGTAACAATTATGTCGATGTTATCGCTCTTTGTTGTTATTAGTTTCTTGTTTGCTAGATCATTCTCAATGTACTTTATCTTATTTGTTGTTTTAGGAACTTTCTTAATGCTTATGTTCTATAAAGCATTGACTGTTAGTTTTGTTTACAAATTGAGTTCATATTTTGGATCAATTGGTAATAGAATATCTAATAAATATGAAAAACATAGAGCAAGAATTAATGAAAAACGTCATCAAAAAGATGATGGTGATGGACCTCAAGAAGCAACATTTATTGGAATTAATGATTAAAAATATGGCCACTAATTAACAGTGGCCTTTTATAAATTTATGAAAGATTTTAAACAAAAACTATTAGAACATTTTAAATTAGCTGAAGAAGATTATGATAGGTTAGCAAAAGATGTAAGTCTTGATGATTTACCTAATTTTTTAGAATACAAAAATATTGAAGAGTGTGCTAATTATGTTCACAAATTAGTTGAAAAGAAAGAAAAAATTCTTATTTATGGAGATTATGATTGCGATGGAATTATGTCAACATCAATCATGTATCTAACCTTGAAAACTAACGATTATAAACCAGGTTTTTATATTCCATTTAGAGAAACTGATGGTTATGGGTTAACCATAAAAAATATCGATAAATTCTTTCAATTAGGATATAAAGTATTAATTCTTGTTGATAATGGAATTAAATTAAATAATGAAATTGAATATGCAAATTCTTTAGGAATAGAAGTAATTGTTTTAGATCACCATATAAATGATGATGAACTACCAAATGCTAAATTTATATTACATCCAACAATTAGTGGATTTTCTAATATTAATATGTCTGCTGGAACTGTTTGTTTCTTTTTTAGCATTGCTTATTTAGGTTTAGTTGATGAATATTTGCTTTCTTTAGCTGCTATTTCAACAATTAGTGATTTAATGCCATTGCATGATAAAAATAGAACACTTGTTAAACTAGGATTGAAATCAATCAATAAAAACAAATATTTGAATATACTTTTGCTAGTAAACTATAAACAAGGCGCTATTACTGAACGAGATATTTCAATGTCTATTGCACCAAAAGTAAACGCTATAGGTCGTTTAATTAATGATAATAAATTATTTGATATCGTTAGATATTTTATAAATTTGGATAATAAAGAATATATTAATAACAAAGCTTCATGGATTGATTCAGTAAATAAATTGAGAAAAGAGATGGTTTCAAATCTTATTAAAGAAAAAGAAATTGATACTTCTAGGAACTCTATTCTTGTTGTTGAAAAAGATATCAAAGAAGGATTGATAGGACTACTTGCTAATAAATTAATGCAAGACTATAAAAAACCTACTATTGTTTTAGTAGAAGAAACAAATGATCCTGACA
>CAVKEL010000118.1:0-8845 GCA_963655445.1 Acutalibacteraceae bacterium
TAATTTAAAAGTTGAGGAAGAAGAAGCCATTAAACATGAAAAATTCCAAGAATATGGAGATTATTTAAAAATATGTTTAAATGAAGTTAAACGTGGTGATAAATCATTTACATATGAAGGAATTACTATTCCTTTAAAAGAAACTTATTCTCCTACGCAAAATCTTCAATATTTTTATAAGGTTTATAAAAAAAGTAAATTAACAATTGCATCAACTAAGAAATACATAGATCAAGCTCAAAACGAGATTGAATATATCGAACATATCTTGGCCACACTCGATTTTTATAACGAAGAAGAATACCAGGAATTATTAAAAGAACTTACAAATTCCAAATTAATCAAACTGCCAAAATATAAAATTGAGAAAAAAGTTACTGCCTCTAAACCATCCTATATAATTTTTAAAAATACAAAAATTGGCTTTGGTAAGAATAGCAACCAAAATAACGAATTAACATTCAATTTAGCAAATAAAACTGATTATTTTTTACATATAAACAAATCGCATGGTCCACATATTATCATTTTTAATAATGATCCTAGCGATGAAATTATTCAATTTGCATGTGAATTATCCTTGTTTTTAGCAAAAGCACAAGATGGTGACGTTATATATACTCGTGTTTCAAACTTAAAAAAGACCTCAACATTAGGTCAAGTTAGAATGGATAAATACGAAACTTATCACATAAACAAAATTCGTGATGATATGAATAATTATGTTTTTAACGCTAAACGTTTTTAGAGTCTTCATTTTCTAAAAAATCGTTGCCTTTAATTTCCTCTTGAGTTGCTAAGCCATGAAAATTTTGTTGTCTTAATGCTTCATATAAAACTATTGCCACACTATTAGATAAGTTTAAACTTCTAGCAGATGGTGCCATTGGTATTCTAATAGTTTTATCAATATTTTCTCTTAAAATATCATGAGGAATGCCAGTTGATTCTCTGCCAAACATGAAATAAATTTCGTCCGTGATATCTTTATAATTCATCAATGAATATACATTTTTTGAATATCTAGTAACATAAAAAATATTTTTATTTTTAAAGTCTAATAAAAATTCATCATAGTTTTCATAATATTTAAAATCTAACTCAGAAATATAATCCATTCCTGCTCTTTTTAAAGACTTATCATCAAATTCAAATGATAGAGGGCCTATAATAAAAAGTTTGGTTGAAGTAGCAACGCAAGTTCTCATAATATTGCCTAAATTGGCTGGTTTTTCTGGCCTATAAAGGATAATTCCTAACATATTTTAATCTTAACAATCCAATCTCTTTTTAGTATTATATACCTATATTAATTATGGACCAAAAGATTAAAGAAATATTTGAAAAAACAATGGAGAAAAGCGCAAGAACTTCTTCCTATTTAGAGACAGGTTTTAATAATAAAAACTATCTTATTAATGATGCTTTTGTTATTAGAGTTCCTCGAGAAAATGCTGATCCAACCTTGAATTTTGTTAATGAAGAAAAAGTTTATAAAGCTATTGAACCTCTTAATCTTTCTGAGAAGATTTTGAACTTTAATACTGAAAACGGCGTTAAAATTAGTAAGTTTGTTCATAACACAAGAAAATATGTTAATACACCAACCAATGAACAAATTTTATATGTTGCAAAGAAACTTAAAAAACTCCATTCAAGCAATGTTGTTGTTCCTTTTGGTTATATGATGTTTAACAAACTAAAAGTTTATAAAGATGGTGTTCCAAAAGAATTATATTTAGATCAAAACTACGAAAACAAAATTTTAAAAGAAGTTAGAAAAATTTTTGCTAAAACTCCAATGACTATTTGTCATAATGATTTAGTTAAAGATAATTTATTATTCAAGTTTAATGATGTTGTTTTAATTGATTGGGAATATGGTGCAATGAATAATCCATATTTTGATCTTGCATCATTTGTTAGTGAAAACAACTTAAGCGAAGAACAAGAAAACTTCTTTTTAAGCAAATACTTCGGGTATAAATACAACCAAATCAAGAAGAAAAGAGTTGATGTATTCGCAAGTTTCCAAGATATACTGTTTTATTATTGGGCACAATATCTATACGCAAAGAGAGGCGATGAAATATATAAAAAAATCGCCATAATGAAAGTAAATAGAATCCAAAATGAATTAACAAAAAGTGATTAGCGTTCAGCTAATCACTTTTTCTCTCTTACAAAATCATCAAATTCTCGAATCTCTTCAAAAGTTAAGAATTTTGCAAAATAGTAACTATCACCTAAATCATCTCTAAGCACTTCTGGATAAACACCATACATGCAAAGATTATTACGATATTTATTTAAAATTTCTTCTTCAGAATGCACATATTCTAATCTAAATCTTCTGCTTGAAACGATTGCGTAGAATTTTTGCTTTGTCATATCAACATGATTTTCATCAAATGCACAACTATCAGCAAAAATATCATAACAAGATACGCTGTTTGCAAAGTTAATTAAATCTGGCGTATATCCACCAGGTGCCCGCATATTTGCTTCAAGCGCAACTAATGATCCTTTTGGACCAAATTTTGGCGAGTCCTCAAGTAATCTAAAAAACTCTATATGGAAGAATCTATTTTGAACATTAAATTCTTTTACAACCCTTCTTCCTAATTCTTTTAAATCTTCAGGAACTTCTGGTAAACAATAATAATATTCATCTAAATTACCTTCTGCAACAGCTGCAATAGATGGGGAGAAAACTTCCGAATCCTCGAATAAAACATCACCCTTGCTATTTGAAATTCCATCATAGCTAACTATAGTTCCATTGATGAATTCTTCTACGATATACTCGACATTTTCTTTATTTTCAAAGAAATTTTCTATATCTTCTTCTTTTTGAATCTTGAAAGTATGTTGACTACCAACACCATTATTTGGTTTAGCAAATAATGGATATCCAACTTCTTTACCAAACTCTACTATTTTTTGATAATCTTCTTTTGAATTTACTACAATCCAACTAGCAACTTGAGCGCCAGCCTTAATAAAATATTCTTTTTCTTGACTCTTTAATTTATATTTTTTAATTTCATCAAATCTAATACCATGTTTAACATCAAAATCTTGACGAAGCATTGCATCTTTTTCAAGCCAAAATTCATTTAATGATTCTAAGAAATCAATATCTCCATATTTATCTTTAAAATATTGAACTGCTCTTTTTTCATTTTCATAATTTTCCATGTTATAACAGCAATAATATTCAGTTAATGAATATTTGCATTCCTCAGGAATTTCATTATAAGGAGCATCTCCAATACCCAAAACATTAAAGCCTTTATTTTTTAAAGCCAAACACCATTTCCAATAAGAATCAGGAAAGTGAGGTGAAATAAATATAAAATTCTTCATAGCAAATTCCTCTGTCCATAAATATTTTACTTTACAAGTCTCATTCGGTTAAGTGCTTTTTTTAATTGAAACTCAGCATTACGCACCGCAATCTCATCTTCTTTAGATAAATTACTTAATTTTCGCTCAGCTTCCTCTTTAGATTTTAAAATACGTTCCTTATCAAGTTCTCCGGCTTGCTCAAAAGTATCAGCTAAAATATATACCGTATTTTTTTCAACATTTAGAATTCCTCCAGATATTGCAAACATAATAGTCTCATTATCTTTTTTAATTCTAAAATTGCTTATTTCAATTGCGGCTACTAAAGGATAATGGCCATATAAAATACCAATAATACCATTGTTTGTTTGAACATAGAGTTCTTCAATTGAATCGCTGTATACTTTTCCATCAGCGCTTATGATTCTAAACCAAAACTTATTTTTCATTATCTACCTTTTCTTCGTTTTTAACATCATCAATAGTTCCAACATATAAGAAGGCACTTTCTGGATAATCATCATAAGCCCCACTTAAAATTGCTTTAAAACTTCTAACAGTATCTTCAACTTTAACATAAACGCCTTTATATCCACTATAGGTTTCAGCAACATGGAAAGGTTGACTTAAAAAATTACGAATTCTTCTTGCTCTTGCAACAATCTTTTTATCGTCTTCACCAAGTTCTTCAATACCTAAAATAGCGATAATATCTTGTAATTCCTTATATCTTTGTAAAATAGCTTGAACACCTCTAGCAACATCATAATGTTCTTGACCAATAATATTTGGGTCAAGAATTGTAGAAGATGATCCAAGAGGGTCAACTGCAGGATATAAGCCTAAAGAAGCAATTGTTCTATCTAAAACTGTTTTACTATCAAGATGAGAGAATGTAGTAGCTGGTGCAGGATCTGTAAAATCATCTGCAGGAACATAAACTGCTTGAATAGAAGTAATTGAACCATTCTTGGTAGAAGTAATTCTTTCTTGTAGTTGTCCCATTTCAGTAGCAAGTGTTGGTTGATATCCAACAGCACTTGGCATACGACCGATAAGAGCACTAACTTCACTACCAGCTTGCGTAAATCTAAAGATGTTATCAATAAAGAATAAAACATCCATATTCATTTGATCTCTAAAATGTTCAGCAACTGTAAGAGCAGTTAAAGCTACTCTCATTCTTGCTCCTGGTGGTTCATTCATTTGACCAAAAACTAACGCAGTCTTGCTTAAAACTCCAGTTGCTTTCATTTCGTTATATAAATCATTACCTTCACGGCTTCTTTCGCCAACTCCAGCAAAAACTGAAATACCATGTTGTTCAGTAACAATGTTGTGAATTAATTCTTGAATTAAAACAGTTTTCCCAACGCCCGCTCCACCAAAAAGACCGACTTTACCACCTTTAACATATGGACAAAGTAAATCGATAACTTTAATACCAGTTTCAAGCATTTCAGCCTTTGTAACTTGGTCTTTAAATGCTGGTGGTTCTCTATGAATTGGCATTTCTTTTGCAATTTTAAGATCATCTGTAATTGGTAGTTCATCAATTGGATGACCTAAAACATTAAACATTCTACCTAATGTACAATTACCAACTGGAACACTGATTGGATGATGTAAATTGATTACTTTCATTTTTCTAACAAGACCTTCGGTTGGTCCCATTGCAACAGAACGAACAGTATCATCACCAATATGTTGTTCAATTTCGGTAATCAATTCCTGTTCATTTGGAAGAGGTATTTTTAAAGCAGTTAAAACTTCTGGAAGTCCTCCTTCAGGAAAACAAACATCAACAATTGGCCCAACAACTTGGGTAATGTAGCCAAAATCGTTATTGCCACTTTTAACTTCTAAATTTTGTTCTTTTTCTAATTTCATATTTGACCTCCTATTTTACTGCCTTACTGCCATTAACAACTTCAGTAATTTCTTGAGTAATTTCTTGTTGTCTTGCCTTGTTATATTCGAGAGTTAACTTATCAACTAAATCTTTTGCACTCTTATCTGCCGCATCCATTGAATTTCTTCTACTTGATTCTTCACTTAAAAATGCACTATATAAGCTTCCATAAAGCAACGAATTTAAGTATTGAGGAATGATAGTTTCTAACACTTTTTCTTTGCTTGGTTCATAAATTGGGGAATAAACTGCATTTTTGTTTTCTTTAGGAATCAAAGGCAAAAGTCTTAAGGTTGTTGGAACAAAAGAAATTGAATTTTTATATTTTAAATAAACCATCGATATTTCTTTAAATTCACCAGATGCATACTTGCTCATAATAAAATCACATAAGACACGTGTTGTACCAAGAGTGAAATTATTACGAAGATGAAGGAATTTTGTCTCGATTATTAAATCTTTTTCTTTTTGAAGATTTAAAAATCCTTTTTCTCCGATAATTACAATTTCATCGCCTTTTCTATATATTTTTTTCAAATATTTAATAACATCATTATTGTAAGCGCCACATAAGCCCATATTAGAACATACAACGATATAAAGGTTCTTCTTGGCCTCGTTATTCTCTTTTAAATATACTGAATCATAGCGGTTTTCTGCATTCATGTTATTATAAAAAATTGCGTCACTTAAAGCTCGATCCATAGCTTTGAAATAAAAAGCTTGGAGGGTTATAGTTTTATTCATTTTACGCAATTTCACACTGCTAACTAATTTCATTGAATTAGTTATTTTACGTGTTGATTCAACCGCAGAGATACGGTGTTTTACTCTAGCTAAGCTTTGGGCCACTTGTTAAACTTCTTTCTTTTTTAAATTTTTTTATAACTTCGTGTAAATGATCCATTTCTAGTTTAGTAATATCTTTTGTATCAATAATATTCTTAACAACTTCAGGATTAAACTTTTGAATATATCCATACAAATCTTCTAAAAATGGTTTTACTTCCTTAACTTCCAAATCATCCAAATAATCGTTTTGAGCAGCAAAAATTTCAATAACTTGCTTATCAACTTGATAATTGTCATATTGTTTTTGCTTCAAAACTTCCATCAAAATTTCACCATGGTGAATAATTTTCTTGGTATTTTCATCTAAATCACTTCCAAATTGAGAGAAACTTTGGAGTTCTCTAAAGTTTGCAAGTTTCATTTTTAAAGAAGAACTAACTTTCTTAGTTGCTTTAAATTGAGCCGCACTACCAACACGAGAAACTGAAAGACCAGTATTAACTGCAGGTCTTTGGCCAATATTAAACAAATCGTCGCTTAAGAAAATTTGTCCATCAGTAATTGAAATAACATTAGTTGGAATATAAGCACTAATATCACCAGCTTGAGTTTCAATAATTGGTAAAGCAGTAATACTTCCACCAATTGAAGGATCTAATCTACAACATCTTTCAAGTAATCTTGAATGCAAATAGAAAATATCACCTGGATATGCTTCTCTACCTGGACTACGTTTTAAAAGCAACGATAAAGTACGATAAGCAACAGCATGTTTACTTAAATCATCAAAAACAATTAAAACATCTTCTTTGTTGTTACACCACTCTTCAGCCATGGTTATTCCTGCATATGGTGCAATATAAAGCAAAGGTGCAATTTCGCTAGCACTAGCATTTATAACAGTTGTATAACTCATTGCATCACTTTGTTTTAATTTCTCAACTATTCTTGCAACACTACTATTTTTTTGGCCAATCGCAACATAAACACATTTAACATTCTTATCTTTTTGATTAATAATTGCATCAATGGCGATAGCTGTTTTACCAGTTTGACGGTCTCCAATAATAAGCTCACGTTGCCCTTTTCCAATTGGAATAAGTCCATCAATAACTTTAATACCAGTTTCTAAAGGTTCACTAACTGATTTTCTTTTCATGATTGATGGAGCGATTCTTTCTATTGGCATTGTTTTTGTATATTCAATTGGTTTCCCTCCATCAATAGGTTGACCAAGAGCATTAACAACCCTTCCTAAAAGTCCATTGCCAACTGGAACTTCTACAACCTTCCCAGTTCTTTTTACAATATCGCCTTCAACAATATCTTGAGTGTCACTTAGTAAAACAACACCAACAGATTCTGGTTCAAGTGACATAACCATCCCATAAACATCATGAGGAAACACTAAAAGTTCACCAAGCATGGCATTATCTAAACCATAAACAAGAGCAATGCCATCACCAATCGTCACGACTGTTCCAACATCATTGCTATATTCTATTTTTTTACTAAATTGTTTAATTTCTTCTTTAATTAATGAAGAAATTTCTCTAGTTTTAATATCCATACTTAATTTCCTTTCTTTAATAATGAATCCTTTAATGCGTCAACTCGGGATAAAATTGAGGCATCATATATATCATTTTTTAAAACAACTTTAATTCCACCAATAATCGATGAATCAATGACATTTTTTAAAACAATTTTCTTTCCAGTGTTTCTTTCAATTGCTTCAGTAACTTTCAAAATTTCTTTTTCGGTTAAAGGGGCAGTTGAATAAATCTTTCCTTGTTCAATTGATAAATAATCATCAAATCTCATTAATGTTTCTTTAAAAATTTTGTAAAGATAATATCCACGATTATTTTTCAAAATAACCTTAATGTAGTTGATGATATTATTAGAATAAAATTTAGTTAACTTGCCATCAATTAATTCAAGTTTTTCATTGTTAGTCACGTTATAACTATCTAAAAATTTAATCAATTCGGGATTATCCTTTAAAACCGCCACAAAAGAAACGACTTCTTGTCGATATTCTTCAACTTTATTTTCCTCTTTGGCTATATCAAGCAAAGCCAAGGCGTAACGGTTATAAAGATCGTTCATTACTTAACTCCTTCTTTTTTTGAAGCATCTAAAGTAGCCACAAAGTCATCAATAATTTTCTTATTGTCGCTTTCATTTATCTCACGACTTAAAACATGCTTTGAAGCATCTAAAGCCACTGAAATAATTGCATCTTCAACTTCTTTTTGAGCTCTTCTTTGGCTTTCTTTTATATCTTCTTCTGATTTAGCTTTCATTTTTAAAACTTCATCATTTGCTTCGTCTAGAATTTTCTTTCTTTCTAGATTTGCTTGTTCTTTCGCATCATCAATAATACTTGCTGCTTCTTTTTTAGAATCGGCAATTTGTTGTTCTGCTTCTTCAAGTTTCATTTTTGAAAGTGCATTGTTCTTATTTGCACTTTTAACCTCATTATCGAGATAATCACTTCTTTTGTCTAAATAGTTTCTTAATGGTTTATATGCAAAAATACTTACTAGTACAATAAGTACAATAAGCGCAATAAATTGAGTTAAAAATGCCCAAAAGTTTGGAACTAAAGCATCAATAACTGAATTTTGAAAATCTTCCGCAAGGCCACTTGTATCACATGATGTAAGACAAGTTATACCAAAAAGAAGAAATAATATAAAAGATAATTTATTTTTCTTCATATAAACCTCCCATTTTTAAACAAAAGAAACTAAAAACGATTTAAAACTAATGGACGAAGAGCAT
>CAVKEL010000118.1:8855-10368 GCA_963655445.1 Acutalibacteraceae bacterium
GAGCATTAAAATTGACATAAGTAAGCAATAAATAGCTGTAGTTTCAACAAGCGAACAGCCAAGGATCATTGCAGTTCTAATTTTTCCATACATTTCTGGATTTCTTGACATTCCATCAATTGCATGACAACAAAGTAAACCTTCACCAATAGCATTGCCAGCAGTTGCTAACATACAAAGTCCAATTCCAATATAGTAACTATATTCCATAAAAATCTCCTTTCTATATTGTTTTAATTTGACATAACTTCTTCAATAATTTCGTTGTCATCTTCAGAAGATTGTTCTTGAGAGACATAAATTAAAGTAAGCATACAGAAAACCAAAGTTTGAATAAATCCACTAAACAAATCGAAATAAAGATGTAGCAATGGAGTTATTAAAGGCGCAACAAATATTGATTGATATCCAATTGCTCCTCCAACAAAGTTTCCTGTAAAGATTGCGTTACTGATGGCTTCTAAACCATAGTAAACGATATTCATGATGCAGAATCCACTAATTGCATTACCAAATAAACGGAAAGTTAATGCAAGTGTTGGAGCCCACATTGAAATTAAGTTAATAGGTAAGAAAACTGCAACTGGTTCGACATATCTCTTGAAATATCCCCAATGATTTTCTTTTATTGCAGTTCCATGAACCATAAAAAATGTAATTAATGCAAGCGATAAAGGAGTTGCTAAATAAACTATTGGGGAAGGTAAACCAGCCAAACTAATTATAAAAGAAATAAATAAATAAGGGGCTAAAACCAAAATTACACGCGTAAAATCTCGATATTTCTTGTTCATGATTGATAATGTGAAGTTGTCGATCATCTGAAAGAATAAAATTCCAAGTAGAAATATGCCTTTTGGTTTTTCGGTAATACTAGCCTTTCTAGCTTTATGACCAATGATTAAAAAGAATATTAAAACAATAAGCATCACTAAAAGCGATACGAATGTTTGAGGAACGAATTCTAATTTAAACATTTCGCCTAATTTGTCACTTACTGTCTTTGACAATACCATCATCTTCTCCTAATTTTGAATGAATATCAAAATATCCAATTGTAATGAAATATGGAATCAAACTTGTGAGAATAAATAACATTCTGTATTTAGTATCAAAAATCTCATTCTTTGTAAAATATAATAATAAAGCACAAGTAGCTAATGCAGCAGTTTCTATTAAAAATCTTAAAAGGACAAATCCAAAAATTTTCCCACCATTTGCAATATTTTGGCGCTCAGGATTTGCACCATAGTATAAAATAACTATTAAATAGAAGAAATTGAATAGACCTGCTGTAGCAATAACCATACTTGCCTCATAACAATTAACTAAAAGTAATAATAGTGTCATACATGAAAAAACAACGATAGTAACTACGTAAGTAAGTAATGTATTCCTTTTAGTTCCAAATAATTTTTTCATCAACAGCCCTCAAACTTCCCCTAATTTAATAGAATTAATCAAAATAAAACCATTATTGCAATTGATAATTCTATAAAATTCATAAATGGTT
>CAVKEL010000119.1:0-810 GCA_963655445.1 Acutalibacteraceae bacterium
GGATTAGATACTGAAAGAACTTTTAATTTAGTAATATCGGCATATCGACGTTTAAAATCTTTTTGATCAAAGGCAAACTTGTTAACAACTAAGTCTTTATCAAACTTTTTCATAGAACAAATCAATATTTTTCTATAAACAAATTCAAAAACTATATAAGCTGCAAAAAGTCCTAATGATACATAAAACGATTCTTTTCCGTCAATAAAATAAAGTGCAACTATTAAGCATAGAAAACTCAAAATCTCAAAAAATATTGTTAAAAAAGTCATTCATGGTGGTACAAAATGTTTTTTCTTTAATTTAAAATCAGATCCATATTTGTTTAATATTTCTAAATATTCACCATTCCATATAGATAATAGTTTATTTTTACTTAAAACATAAATACCACTTGAAGGATCTTGAACAACTACACTCCTTCTATGAATTTTCCGAATTACTACCATATGCAAGAAATTACCTTTCATTATCGGTAGTAAAATAGGCAGATTTGGTTTAGCTGTGAATAGTTCTTCTTTATTTACTATTCTATAGGCCCCTAAATCTAAACCTTCTTTCCTAGCAAAAATCATCAAATCTTTTAAAGAAGCTGACCGATCTATATCGGGCTCGTTTAAATACAAAAAATCTTTTTTCTTATAGGACATTCCTAAAAGCATTTTGACGCAGGTATACCCGCAATCTTTTTCACCGAGTTGTTTAATAAAATAAGACATAAAATTTCTCCCTTCATAGTTATATAGGAGGGGAATTTTGAAAAATTACCGATTTTTTTACATAGTTAATAAAAAAACTAGCATTTCAGCT